>JANMLE010001851.1:0-6109 GCA_031372385.1 Planctomycetota bacterium
CCCTCGGGCACCTTCAGTTGCTTCGCACAGGCGAGTGCGTACGACAGGCTCCGCAGGTTGTGACTGCCGAAGGCGGGTCGCAGCAGGGTGCGGTTCCGGAGCAGTTGCAGCGTCAGCCGTTCGTAGTTGTCGTCCGACTGCCACTTCTGTTCGAACACGGGAACCGGCCAGTTGCGGCTGGCGGAGACGACCGTCTCGTAGTCCCAATAAGCTCCCTTGACCAGCCGAACCCAAACCGGCGTGCCGCGTTCTTTGGACCACTCCAGCAGTCCCGCGAGATCGCGTTCGGAGTCCGACAGATAAGCTTGAATCACAATGCCGACATCCGGCCAATCGCGGAATTCGTCTTCGAGCAGCGTCTGCTTGAAGATGTCGAGCGTCAGATTCTTGTACGAGTATTGTTCCATGTCGACATGGACGAAGGCATGCTGCTCGCGCGCCTTGCGCAGCAGCGGTCGCAGCCGCGCCTTGACGGCGTCGGCGGTTCCCACGGCATCGGCCGGACGGAAGTGGCTGACGAGCGCCGAGAGCTTGATCGACACATTCACGCGCGGCAGCCGGCCGTCCTGATCGCAGTCGAGACGATGGTGTTCGGGCCACGTGTTGACGACGGGAGTCAGTCCGTCGATCAGGTCCAAGTACGATTGCTGATACGCTTCGGCTTCGGGCTCACTGATGACCGCTTCACCCAGCAGGTCGAGTGTGAAGGCGAATCCCTGTTTGCGTAGCGTGGTGACCGCGGTCGCCACTTCATTCACGTTGGAGCCGGCGATGAAACGCTTGGCCATGCGGGTCGCATTGGCGCGGGCGTTGTAGGCCAGCGCGCGGGACAGCACCGATTCCGGCGACAGATGCTCGACGCCGAAGCGGACCATTTCGACGGCCCACGGCAGGTGCTCGCGGGCTTCCAAGAAGTACTCTTGCAGGTGCCGCGTGACTTCGCGATGCGTTCTCAGGCGGGGCAGGACGTCGACGAAGCGAAACATCTGCACCTTCAGCGACTCATCGGCCATCGCCGCTCCGAGAATCCGCTCATCCCACCAGCGGCGTTCGAAGATCGAGGGCTTGCGCCGCGAGAGATGTTCCCAGACAAACCGCCCGATCTGCTGGGTGTCGGACTCAATGTCCTGCGCTGTAATCGCAGCGCCACCGACAGGTTCGAGTGTTTCGCCGCCTGCGGCAGAGGGGGGAGATTTCTTAGTCGACTTCTTGGCCAAGTTCGCGTCCATGCTGTCGAGATGCAGTGCAGTGTCGTGGCAGACGGGGGATTCTACGCGGGCCGAAGGGCAGTGGATAGTTTCGCGGCCGAATTCGCCAGCGCCATCGCGTTTTGCAATTTGATTCCACGGCGTGAACAAAGCGATGAAACTGGACAGCCACCGAGAAAGCGAGAGTCGCATCCTTGTTGGCTTCATGACACTTTCATCGCACTTTATTGACGGTCACCGGCCCGCCGGATAGCGTCAGCGACACCATGCTCCAACCGACGTTTCCAATCACTCCCGCGATCGACAAGGCACTGATGGAGGTCGAAAGAGCAGGGTGTGTGAAGCGACGCGGAACACGCCAAGTTTGAACCATTCCTCACATCCGGTGCGTTCCGCGTCGCTCCGCGCACCCTACTTGACTTGGCTTGCGATAATCCGTGCATCATGGCGATCGTCCACACAATGACATTGCAGCGCGTGTTGACCCTGCTGACGGGGCTGCTGATTTTCAAGGTCACCGCGGCCGTGATGCTGGGGTATGTCAATTACTTCCCGCCGAACTTTGATTCCGATTTCCTGCGGGGACGGGAACATTACTTCTTCGGCGCGTACCAATGGGCGTTCCATGTACACATTGCGTCCGGTCCCGTGTCGCTGTTGCTGGGAGTGATGCTCATCAGCGAGCGGTTTCGGATGCGGTATCCGCAGTGGCACCGGCTGATGGGGCGGGTCCAAGCGGCGAACGTGCTGCTGCTGGTGACTCCGAGCGGGTTGTGGATGGCCTGGCACACATCGACCGGCACCGTCGCGGGGATCGGTTTCGCGATGTTGGCGGTGCTGACGGGAACGTGTGTCGCACTCGGCTGGAGGGCGGCGGTGCAGCGGCGGTTCCAAGTTCATCGCCGCTGGATGTGGCGATGTTTTCTGCTGCTGTGTTCCGCCGTGGTGCTCAGGCTGTTGGCCGGGCTGGGGACGCTGTTGGGGGTTCAATCACAGTGGTTCGATCCGCTGGTGTCTTGGGCGAGCTGGCTCGTGCCGCTGGCCCTGTTTGAACTGCGCCGCCTGATCCGCGAACAAGCCAACTGCCCACCGGCGCACCTGTTGGTGAAGCCGCTCCCGCGATGAATGCCCAGGCGAGTCAGAGCGTGTGAATGAATCGACCCGCGCCCGTCAGGAAGCGGTTGTCAGTCGTTGAAAATCACCGCTCCCTCACGGTCGCGGCTCGAAACATTCACAAGCTCTCAGGGGTCCACCTTGTCGTTTCCGGCAATGGAAATCCGCGCCAGACGATCGGCAGCGGACGACTCGGCGCTGAGGAATCTGACGCTGCCGTCAACATGAGCTGCATGCATTCCTCCGGTGTGAGCGTGTTTGGTTTTGGGGCCGATTCCCAGTACCAGCGCTTCGTTCGCATCCACCGGTGACATCCAGTGGACCGCCCGATCGACATCCACCTCGATCACGATGAGAGTCTCGCCCCGATCATCGGTGACATCGGACATCGGCCGGGGTTCGGTGGGACGCAGACAACTGTTTGGAGTCACCACGGCCAGGTACGTGGTGTGACTCGGCGGGCCATTGTCGCTGGGGCAGTGATAAGCATGGATGACGGTCTGGTAGGCTTCCTCGTTCGCCGGATCATCCCACGCTTTGGACAGGTCGATCTTCTTGTACAAGGACGCCTGATCCAAGTACGGCAAGATCAGGGTCCGCCAACTGTGCAGCGGCTTGCCGTTCGCATCGACCGTGTACGCGGGGGGGAAGGCTTGGAAGGTGTCGTGGTAGTTGTGCAACGCCAGACAAATGTGCTTGAGGTTGTTCTTGCATTGAGTGCGGCGCGCCGCTTCCCGGCCAGTACGCGGAACCGGCAAGAAGAACACGACCAACACTCCGAAAATCGCAAGCACCACCAGCAATTCGATAAGGGTGAGACCCTTCTTCTGTGTTGACGTGTTGTTCACCGGACGGGTCGTCGGTTTGGTGGTCATGCTGCGGACTCCTGTTTCAGAGTTCTGAATTTGGTGGGCGGGCAATCGCCTGCGCCTGCGGCTTGATTCTACGGGTCGGCGCGCGTTCGGTCATCAGTCGGCTCTAACAGTTTGTCAGGTGGCACACCCGACACCGAATCACGCGAGCGGCGGCAGCGGGGCTTCAGGGAGGCGGCGGATTGGTTCTTCGATGAAGTGCAGGTTGTTGACTTGAAGCCAATGCCGCGGCGGTTGGTTGGAGAGCCAGTCCGAGTACGCGCGGGTCAGGCCGACGCCGAGCAGAATTTCTTCCGAGGTGATGAGTCGTCGTTGCGCGGCCTCGATGGCGGCGGGGTCGGGCGTGACGTGGTCGGGGCCGTAGAGCCGGATGTCGGTGACGCTGAGGTTCAAGGGGATCTTGCCGGTGCGCAGTTTGATGCGGATGCGGTCGCGCGGCGTGTGGTGTTCGATGACCAACTCGGGCCGGTGCTGTGTCACCGAGAGCGTGCCGAGCGAGACTTGACCCTGTCCCGGTTCAACCGCCGCGTGTTCGTGGCCGATCGGTTTCAGATCGCCGCCGAAGATCTCGATCAGCGTCGGCTTGGAGTCGGCCTTCATCAACTCCCACAGTTTCGCCGGTTCGATGTCGTCCATGCGGCGGGCGTACCGCCGCAGGAATTCGCGGTCTTCCATCTCCGGCGGCTGGCCCTTCGGTTTGGCATAGCCGATGTCGAGGACGGCCCCGATTTCGAACAGCCCGCCGTGCGCCGCGAGGTCCGGGTATCGCAGGTCGACCCCGCGCGGCATCGGCCGGATGCGTTGCCGAGTCGCCAGATCAATGCCCGCCACACAGACATATCCGCGCCGCATCCGCGTCAGATGGTTGATGACGATCCGCATGACGGTCACCTCAGGCGAGGAAACAGTTTCAGCAATCGATGGACTCAGGCAGCGAATGTCAGAATCGGAGACGCACTCCAAGGGACAAGCGTCGAACAGGGACTCGATCGTCGAGTTGTGTAGAGACCAATGAGACAAGCTCGGTGGGGTTTGGGGACTTCGCTGGATTGCGGGCGAATCACTCGGGCTGCGGGGACGACAGCGGTTCGGCGCCGTCGAGTTGTTCGATCCGCAGGCGTTGGATGCGGCGTGCGTCCGCCTCCAGCACGGTGAACCGCAGACGCTGCCAGTCCATTGCTTCGCCCGACGTGGGCATGCGGCCGAACTGGGAGAACACGAAGCCGCCCACCGTGTCGAAGTCGTCGCTTTCGGGCAGGTTGTAGCCGCACTGCCGGTTGAATTCATCAAGGCGGACGCGGGCGTCAACTTCGACCACGCCCGAGGAGGAGGCCTGGATTCCGTCGGTCACCTGCTCCTCATCGTGCTCGTCGGCGATTTCGCCGACGATCTCTTCGAGGATGTCCTCCATCGTGACCAGTCCCGCGACGCCGCCGTATTCGTCGTGAACCATGGCGATGTGAATCTTTTGCCGCTTCATCAGTTCCAGCAGCGCCGGGATCTGAGTCGTCAGCGGGACGTAGACCGGTTCGCGAATGATGTCGCGCAGGACGGTGATGGGGTCGCCCGTCCGGTGCGGTTCCAGGGCCTTCAGCAGATCCTTGGCGTACAGCATGCCGATGACGTCGTCGGTCGAATCGCCGATGACCGGCATGCGCGAGTGGCCGGATTCGATCAGCAGTTGGCGGGCCTCTTCCAGGATGCAATCGGCCGGGACGCAGGCCATGTCGGTCCGCGGTGTCATGATCGCGCCGACATCCTCGTCCTGCAGTTCCATCACCCGTCGGATCATGATGGTGGAGGCCTGTTCCAGCACCCCCTCGCGCTCGCCCTCGTCCAGCGCGGAACGGATGTCCTCTTCGAGGACCGACGCATCGTCGTCCTGCGGTTCGGCCCGCCCGGCGACGCGATGCGCGTAGCGGTCGAGTTGGTTGGCCATCCACAGGCCGGGGCGCAGCACTGCCTGAAGCAATTCGATCACGGGCCACCAGCGAAACAGGAATCTCTCGGCGGCAACCCGCGCGATGGTCCACGGCAGAACGTCGGCGAAGAAGAAGGTCAGCAGCGCCAGAGCGGCGTATTCCAGCACGATCGTCCAGCCGATCCGCGGCGACACCAGGCCATCGGCGACAATCGGCCAGCCGATCCAGATGCAGATCAGCCCGGAGAGCGCCACGGTGACCAGTGTCAACACGAACTCAAGCACCAGCAGCGCCGGCCCCTGTTCCTTGAGCACCTTCCCAAACCGCTCGGGCACGCCGTGCGCCTCGCACAATTCCTGGAGGCGGCTGTAGGAAAAGTCGCGCAGGGAATCGCAGCCCAGCGCGCTCCAAAAGGCCAGCAACAGCAACACCACGATCATGACAGGAAGCAGCATGTCAGACCTCCAATCCCGTGGGAGTCAGTTGCCAGTGGGCGAGCACCTGCCGTTCGCGGCCGCGCATCAGCGGCCGGGCTTCGTCGGTCAGATCGTCGTAGCCGCACAGATGCAGCAGTCCATGCACCACGTACAGCAGCAGTTCGTCCGCGGCGGACCAGCCGTGCGACGCGGCTTCCCGGACGGCCGTCTCGGTACTGACCACGAGTTCTCCTTCGAGGTGATGGCGTGCGGAGTGTGGCGGGGACGTCGATGGATGGCTCGTCCGGACCTGGGGGTCCGGACTACTACTGCCGAGCACGAAGCTGATGACATCGGTCGGATGGTCGTGTCCTAGGAAGTCACGGTTGATGCGATGAATCGCGGCATCGTCAACCAGGGCGAGGCTGATCTCGGCGGATGAAATCCCCTCCTCGAACAGCACGCGCTCGACGACATCCCGCAGCCGTTGGGCTTCAACGGAGAGGTGGACTTGTTGATCGGAAATGGTGATCTCAATGTCGGGCATGTTGGAGCTGCGAAACGGTCGGTGATCCGGC
>JANMLE010001874.1:0-1126 GCA_031372385.1 Planctomycetota bacterium
GTCGGCGGTTGCTCCGCGTTGCTTGGCGGCGATTCAGTCTCACTGCGTTCCGATTCACATCGCCAGCGTTGGGGATTCAGCAGATCCAATGCTTCGATGCTGAGCCACACGACCGCCAACTGCACAAACAGCGCGAATCGAAACGGGCTGCGGATGAGTGCAAAGCCGGGGACATACTGTTGCAGCAACTCGTACGGGCACAGCCCCGCCAAGCCGGGCACCCACGGCGCAAGCAAGACGGTCGGTCCCAGCGACAAGCCGAACGCGACCGTCCCGAACGTGGCGGCGAACAGGCCCCAGCGTCGTCGGCCGCGAGTGATCAGGGCGGCCAGCAAACCGATTGGTGCCAGGATCAGTTTCAACGATCCACCACCCAGTGGCCACATGTCACCACGCCCCTCTTCGGGCGAGTCCCATTGCGGCACGATCGACCACGCGACGGTCGTCACCGCGATGGCCGAAGCGGGTGAATCCAGGTTCGGTTTCTCCGCCCGTTGCGCGGTCGAATCCCGCGCGGGCCACGTTTGCGGAGTGTCGAGGTAGTCGCGCGGATGAGCCGACAAGTCGCGGATCAAACTCAAGTCGCGGGTCCATTGGTGCCGGGTCGACAGCGACTTCTGAACGAACACCAACGGGCCCAGCAGCACGAGGCTCATCAGCGCGGCGAGGCCGATTTCAATCCAGAATTGTCGGCGAAAGACGTTCACGTTGCCGAGGCAGAAGGAACTGGGAACGAGCAGCAGGACCAGGAACATCCCCCAGTAATTGCACAGCAGGTACGTCACGCAGAATGCGCCGCCCAGCCTCAACGCGCGCAGCAGCGAAGCGGTCCAGCCGGTCCGTTGCAGAGAGTGTTCATTCGGCGGCGGGACGTTCCGAGCCAAGCCCTCCACGACGTTGGCGACAACAGTCGTGGAGCACGTTTCCAACGTGCTCGAATCACCCGAAGACGGACACGTTGAAAACGTGCCCGACGTTCTTGGCGGACTCTTGTCCGACGCGCTGTCGATCGGCTTGCGGCTTGCGAAGAGCCGCGCCACCGCATGCCACGTCGAAGCCATGTCCCCCGCTGTCGCGACGCGGATCGAACTCTTTCGCGGATCGAAGACGTCGAGCAGCGCATGGA
>JANMLE010001903.1:0-1048 GCA_031372385.1 Planctomycetota bacterium
GTCGTCGTTGAATCCTTCGACGTGACTTGGGAAGGGTTCGCGCGTGATGTCGCCGTGAAACATCGAAAACTCTTCCCGTTGTCGGGTAATGTCGATATTGACATACTTGTCTCTCACCATCTGGCCCAGCCCGGCGGGCACCAATCGAAACACCATGACCATGCTGTTGTAGCGATTGCTGTTCGTCCCCAAGAGCCCGCCGGCGGGGTGGCCGGGGCTGGACCAACGGGAAGCCCCGGTCTTTGATCGCGTGTATCGGTTCCCCGTGCGATGTCATCCGACGACTGCTGCTGTCGATTCATTCAACGATTCCGGGGTTTCGCCCAAAGCGGCTCCAACCCCGGCCACCCGGCCGGATCTCCAAGTCATTCGCCTGGCTGTGGCAGAACAGGTAGAGCGCGTCCATTGGCGGCTTTGTCCTTTAACACTCGCTGGGCCGAGCCACCCCGCCCTGAAATTATTCATATCCGACGGTCAAGAACACGTGACCCGTGTCCGCATTCCGCAGACGTGAGCATTTGATACTCACGTCGCCCTCCATCTCGATGAACAACCATGCCACACTCGCTGCGAGACCCAGCACGTGACGATTGCGCATCGATTCCAAAACCTCTTTTCGAGGCCATTCGTATGTTGTCCCAGTTCCGTTCACAAATCGCATCGTCGCATTTGGAATGTCGACTTTACTTTCCAAGGGCACATTCGGTTCATCACGCAACTGCCACTGAACCGCCGATTCACCGCAAGTCACTTCGAGCACAATTCCACCGGCAAGATACAACGTTAACCGATCAAGAGTGCAAACGTAACAAATCACTCTTCGTCCACGGATTTTTGGCGAGTCTTCCTTCGCTTGCCGAGCTAAGCCACCCTGCTTTGATGCACGGATCGCGGCTCCCATTGAATTCAAAAATGGCTCATCGTCAGTGCTACTGACATTGAATTCGTGTGGTGCGCCGGCACCATCTCGTCTATTTATTTCATCACCCATTGGAGTTCCCTTCCACACGTGTCGGTGGAGCCAGAGACCGCCGTCCATCGCGTGGAT
>JANMLE010001908.1:0-1248 GCA_031372385.1 Planctomycetota bacterium
GGCCATGCAAGCCATCGGGCAAGAGACCTCCTTCTGATCGGGAAGCCCAATCACCCGGGAAAACGAGCGGCTAGCCGCCGGTCATGCAGGAAATCACCGGCGGCTAGCGCCTTGCCGCTCACGTCACACAACTTTCAACACGAATGGCGGAGAGCCTGAAGCAGAAAATGCACAGCCGCTTATTCGTCCCACCAATTCCGCTTGGCGGGGCGGTCGATCGGAGTGGTCCGGTGTTCGACCGGGGCGACCGCTTCGGGCCGGTGGAATGTTCCCCCGGCGTCGAGGTCTGGTTCGTCGCCAGCTTCGTCCAGCGAGAGTTGCACGCGCCCGGCATCGTCCTCCAGTGACACGTCTTCGGGGTCCAGCAACCGCACGGCTGATTCCGTCCCGCGGTCGGCGACTCGCGTTCCCAGCGGCGAATCTTTGCCGAGATCGACCATCTGCACCCCCGGCATGCGCGGCATGTCCCAGATCTGCTGGGGAATGGATGGCGGATTGATTTCGACATGTCCCAGATTCATGACCAATGACATCTGGTTTTGCGGCCAGTCCAACTTCACGCGGTGAGGCAGGACCACTCCGCTGGACTTGTCGACGCGAAAATCCTCCAGCCGCGCCTGCGCGACTTTAACACCGCGCGAATCGAAGATGCTGTGTTCGGTGATCACGCCGTGGACCAGATCGACCTGCATCACTTTTTGAAGTGGCAGCCCGTGCGCGGTGACGACCGGTTGGACCAGTCGCGCGCGTTGTCCCGCGGGGTCGATCTGCATCGTCAGACCCTGGGTATTGAGTGGCGCCACTCCCAGCGCCTGCATCAGCCATTGCGGTTCGAACGGCACTCCGAGCGTTTGTCGGGCCGCGTCGATTTGTTCGTGGCGGCAGTAGACGTACGACGGCTCCATGCGCTTGGCCCAGATCCAGAAGACGTCGTTGTTGCTCCCCATGTCGACTTCATGGCCCGCGATGGAATTGACCACCAGACGCAGGTGCTGCCCCTCCTCGACCGCCAGCGTTCCGGAGAGCGGCATGTTGTTCGCGCGGATCTTGACGCCGTGTGCCTGCCAGGCGTGAAGCTTGTCGACGTTGCGGTTCAGGTGGTCGACGACTTCCTCCATCTGCGGATCGGTGGAGAATCGCGGACGCGGCACCGACGACAATTGATTCTGCGGACTGCGCAACCGGAATCGGGACATGGTTTCGCACCCCGGCAGCGACATCATGCATGCCGCGATGACCAGGGCGCCG
>JANMLE010001922.1:0-1845 GCA_031372385.1 Planctomycetota bacterium
GAGCTGTTCACGGGACCGGCCGCGTGAAAAGTATTGGTTGAGTGCGAACGCGGCACTGAGCGCGCCGGCGGCACTCACGCCGAAACCGCAGCCCAGCGGGAGCTCTGTTTCCAAGTGGATCGTCACCGGCTCGGTGGCCAGTTCCAGCAGCACTTCCAACACGGGAAGCAGGTTGATCGGACGCCCATTCAGCAGGACCGCGCGATCGGCGGACGGCTCGATCGCCGCCGTGACGCCGGCCTCCAGGCAAAACGCCAAGCCGCGCGAGACTGTTTCGCCGGGGGTCGGCCCGAAACTCGGAACGAAGAATCCGGTGACACTTCCGGGCGAGAACGCGATCGGACCCGTGATCACGGTGACACAGTCCTTTGCACGCTAGCGGAATCATCGGCCCCGTTTGCCGCCATCCCCGCAGCGACCGCGCAGCGTTGTGACGTCCCGACAATCAGAGTCGCCGCGGCATACCCGAACGGCTCCGCCACACCAACCCCCGCCGCGGTGGCGAGCACGCGCAGAATCGCCTGATGGTGGATCGTGTGAGTCAGCGCGTACAGGACTTCACGTCCCAGCGTCGATGCGAACAGTTGCGGCGGAAGGTCGATCGAAACGTAGTCACTCACTTCCACGACACGATCGAGCAATCCATTGGGAAGGCGCTGAAACTCGTCGCGCGCGTCCCGCAGATAGTCGAGTGCCTCGCGCGAATCCCGCTCGACGCTCCCACCCCGCTCGCGCTGGTGATATTCGATCCGGCCGGTGACCACGCCGCGCTGCAGCGCCTTGAGATGGTCCAGGCAGTGCCGGACGTGCTCGCCGATACTGCTCTTGAGGCCCACAACCTGAGCCGACTTGCCTTGAAAGGCGTTGTCCGGAAGCTGCTCGACGAGACTGATCAAGTCGCCGATCACGGCGGTCAGGGCTGACAGCGGACCCGGCAACACCTCCGCGTTCGACGCCATCGCCTGGTTCTCTCGGTTCATGGGGAGCAACTCCGGGTGTGTCTCCCCACAGAGGAAACGGAAGCACCAACCTGCCGGGGGAAATGTCCTTCCCACCGCGTAAAACTCGCGTGAATCCACCGGATTTCCGCAGCCAATCCACGACGTCGCGGCCTTGCCGGGAGCGGCTGGGGAGTCTGGCACAACGAACTGGTGATGTCAACAATTCGTCGCCGCTGCTGCGGTGCCGCAACAGGCGGTGGCGACGCCGCGGCGGCGACAGCGCGGCAGACGCGATTAGGATCGGTGCATCATTGACTGTCGTAGCACGGACGCCTCGTCCGTGCGTCCCTTTCGTGCGATGACTGGGATTTGAACGCACGGACGAGGCGTCCGTGCTACGGCTGATTCTCAACGAATCCCGACAGTTATTGATGCGCCGGTCCTTGGCTCAATTCGATCGGCACGGGCAACAAACCACTCCCGGTCACGGGGACACAGTCAGCAGCGCTCGGGCCTGATTCTTCGTCCCTTCGAAGCGGGGTTGCCAGTTGCTGGTGACGATCTTCGTCAGCAGTTCATGAGCCCGGTGTTCCTGCCCCGTGGTCCGCAGGAACTGGGCATGCTGAAGCAGGATCTCCGGGTTCGTCGGTTCGCAGTCAAAGGCGGTCGCCCAGGCGCGGTCGGCGACGACGAACCGTTGTTCCGAGTTCATCGCGGTGGCGAATGTCACCCAGACGGACGACTGGTCGGGAGTCTCGGCCAACGGGGTCGTCCAGTAGTTCCAAGCAGCCGGCGCGAGACCCAGTTTCGTCAGCGTTCGCGCCGTGCGATGACAGGCGGCCGTGTCGTCGACGTCGATGTCCCGCCAGCGGGTCGCGGCGCGTTGCACCGTGAGGGCAAACTG
>JANMLE010001928.1:0-6647 GCA_031372385.1 Planctomycetota bacterium
GGATCGTCCGCCGACCGTTGGTAGTCCCACGCGTCGTCGATCAGGCGGGCCAGATCATACCGCGGTCGCCAGCCCAGCAGAAAGCGGGCCTTGGCGTTGTCGAGCCATGTGCTGTGATACGGAGTGCGGATGTCGACACTCGGCAGTCCGCGCGTCGCCGCCAGATGTTTCGCCACCGCCCGATAGTCGACCGGTTCGTCCATGCAGATGTTGAACGTCTGCCGGCGTGCCTGCGGATGGTCCACCGCCGCCAGCAGTGCCGACACCAGATCTTCGACATGCACAAAGTTCCGCAGGATTGGCTGACCGTCGGGATCGCAGAGCACCGGGATCGTCCCCAATCGCTGATACTCGTCAGCCTGCGCGGGCTCGACCAGCTCCCGCCAGCGCGGGCCGCCAAACACGTCCTCACCGAAGGAGAGCGTGTACTTGAAGTCGTCCTTCTCCATGATCCACGGCGCCCGCAGGCAGCACCCGTTCAGGTCGTATTGGATGAAGTACTGTTCCAGCATCACTTCTTCGAGCACCTTCGACAGCGCATAGCAGCCGGGATAGGCGGAGTGCCGCTGGGTCTCGGTGACCTGGATCGGATGCGGATAGACGAAGTGCCCCATCCCCGCATCGCCGCCGACGAGGATGAACTGCCGGAACTGCGGCGATGTCCGGCAGGCTTCCAACAGCCAGAACAACCCCTTGACCGTCACATCCATGATCCGCTCCGGCGTCTCCTTGCACGTTGCCAGATGCAGGACATGCGTGACCCCCTCCATCAATCGCGCGACGACCGCGTGATCGGCGATGTCGCCGTGGACAACGTCGACGCGCGGCTGATCTGGCAATCGCCTGTTGTGGCAGAGCGCCCGGACCCGAAAGTTGGCAAACGATTCGTCCGCCAGCATGCGGCGCAGAAACGCCTGCCCGACCTTGCCGGTGCTGCCCGTGATGAGGAGGCAATGTTCTTTCACGGAAATCCCCGTTGTCTGTGGTTTGTCGCAAACGCCGACGTGTCCGACAAAAGTCGCTTGGACAGCGTTGCGCAGCACGGACGCCGCGTCCGTGCGCGAATGTGATGGGCGATTTCAGACGCACGGACGAGGCGTCCGTGCTACGGGGACTTTTGTCGGTCAGGTCAGCGCACGTCAAACGCTACACAGAACGCCCACCCAAAGCCAACCTGCCTCAAGCTTCACGAACGAGTTGACATCCCTGTATCCGCACGAACTCACGGCCCGTCGTCGTCACCCGCCCGAAACCTCGCGACTGTGGTTGACCCGATCGCGCGGCTCCAAGTCGGCTCTCCGCCATTCCTGTTGAACGACACCCGTGAGCGGCATGACGCTGTACCTCACGCGGCCGAAGGTGAGTTGAATGTGTCGCTTTCCCCGAAGTGAGGAAGACTCATGGCCCCTCGTGAACCAGCCACCGCCTGCAAGTAGCGGAGATCGCAAGAACTCAGTCCGACTCACGAACAGGAACTGAGTTCTTGCGAACTCAGCTATGAGGCCATGACAAACCGGGATCAACGACCGGCGCGGGCTCACTATGGAGTTGATTCCGCCTGTTTCCTTCGCTCCCAATTGGCGTCGACATCCGCAGGTCCGTATCATCTGCCGGTGCATTTGCGCCGTTCGCAGCCGCACGCACGATTGCTCCGCAGGAGGTTCTCATGGCAGGTCGCGTCTCCATTCAGTGTCCGGGTTGTCTGGCGAAATTGAATCTTGCCGATGACAGCAAGCTCGGCAAGAAGATCAAGTGTCCCAAGTGTTCGGACATCTTCGTCGCCGCGGTGGCCGAGGATGACGACATGGAGGATTTGCAGGACGACGACGCGCCGGCCAAGTCGGATGGCGGACGCAAGCGTCCCGCCGCGGTCGGCAAGAAGGGTGGCAAGAAGGGGAAGTCCTCGGGCGGCGGTGGCAGCAACACGCCGCTCATCGCGGGGGGTGCCGTTGCGGTGGTCGTGCTGATCGGTGCCGGCCTGTTTTTCGCCGGCGTATTCGGCGGCGGAAACAAGCCACTGCCCGCTCCTCCGATGGCCGAGGTGCCTGCCGCCGCTCCGGCTGTTGTCGCAGCGGCTCCCGTGGCCCCGGCGGCGCCGGCGATCACCGCCACCGAACGAACGCTGGGTCTGCGCTGGATGCCCGCCGGGACCGAGTTGGTGGTGCATGTGAAGATCGCGGATCTCTGGCAGGCCCCCTTGTTGAAGAAGCTCGTCGACATGCCGGAGGTGACCGCAGTCGTCGAGCGATGGAAGACGAACGTGGGACTGGCTCCGACCGATATTGAAAGTGTGAGCATCGGGTTCGCCGACATGCAGGGAATTCAGACGATGGCGATGAGTCAAATGATGGGACTGCCGGCGTCGAACGCTCCGAAGGTGCTGGCCGTGGTTCGCACCAAGAAGCCGATGTCACTCGATGAGATCTTGAAGACGGCGCCGGACATTCAGGCGGCGGAGCATGGCTCGAAGAAGTTCCTCCAACCCACGGGCGGTATTGCGAATGACGGGGGCGGTTGGCTGGCAGATTCAACAACGTTGATCCTGGCACCGCTCGATCAACTCAAGGCGGCCATGGACCGGGGCGAGTCGACCACACCGGCGCGCAAGGAACTGTTGTTCGCCGACGCGGCTCCACATGTGGTCTTGCTCTTCGCTCCGAAGGATCTCAAGTCGCTGACCCAGGGAGCGCCGATTCCACCAATGTCCACCGCTCCGAACGTCGACGCGATGGGGAAGGCGCTCAGCGAATCGTTGACGGCCTTCAGCCTGGGAATCACCCTGCGCGGCGGCTTCGACCTGCAAACCTCGTTGCTGCTCAAAGACACCGACAGTGCGGGCAAAGTGAAGGTCGGATTCGACGAGGGAATCGTGGAAGGGCGAAAGCAATTTGACGCCATGAAGATGACCGCGCCGCCGCTGCTGGCGGAATTGGGTGAGATGCTGCTGGCGAACTTGAAGATCGATGTGCAAGGACAGATCGTCAAAGTCTCGACCGGCCTGCCAGACTCGGCCCAACAGAAGCTCGTCGAGGATCTGCCTCCCGTGATGGCGATGATGGCCCTCGCCGGCGGAATGAATTTTGGCGGCGGCAATCCCTTTGCCGAACCGGGCACGAAGTTCCCCGGTGCTCCTTCAGGACCAGGCTTCGGTCCACCGGGTTTCGGTCCCGGCGGAATGCCACCAGGATTCGGAGACAAGAATCCGGGCGCGACCGAACCGGTCAACGCCGAACTTGCGAATGGAATACCCGACGGTACGACGCTGACCGCCAGCACCTCGTGGAGACAATTCCCCTCCTTCACGGCGGACGGAAAGAGCTCCGTCCCGATGCAAGTGATGTTGGATTTGAAGGGTGACGCACTCGCGCGAATCTGTGGCTTCGGTCAGGTCAGCATCAAGACCGGTTCGTTGGCGGGCGGCGGTACGCTGAAGGTTTCCAGAACCGAAACTCTCGAACAGCCCAATGCGCTCAAGTCACTGATTCCGTTCGACGCCGCGGACCCGTCCCCGTTTAAACCCGAAGGAACGCTGCGGATCACATTTACGGCCGACACCCCTTCCGACAAGGAAACCACGATTGGCACGCTGGAGGGAACGTTCAAGATCCTGACCTCGGATGATCCGGAAGAATTCACAATTGACGAGGCTCCCAAAGCGGCCAAGCGTCCGTTGACAGATCCGGGCCTCAAGGCCGCCGGAGTCAAATTGGTCAAATCCAGCAGCCCCCTGGGAGAGAATCTCACGCTCTCCAGTGCCAAGGGCTTCTTCCTGGGAAAGGCCAAGGCAACCAATCCAGACGACTCCAACGGGTTGACGATGTTCTTCAACCCGGAAATGGAAAAGAACCAGACCGTGCAAAAGCTGACGTGGTTTGGTCCGGGTGACAAGTTCCCCGAGAAGTTGCAGGTCCAATTCAAAGTCTTCAAGGGGGTGAAAGAGCAGACGGTCTCGTTCAAGTTCGCCGACGTTCCGCTCCCCTCGCCCGAGACCAAGCCAAAGGTGCAGGAAGGGGGGCAACAACCCCCGTTCGGTCAACCCGCACCCAACGCCGGTCCGCAAGCCCCCAACGGACTGCAGGCCCCGAATGGCCCGCAAGCCCCGAATGGACTCCAGCCGCCGAATGGTGCGTCCCAACCGCCCGCCGTCAGACCGCAACCGTAGTCCGGATGATTCATATCTGTACGAGCCGCGCTGTTCGTAGCTGAATTCGCAAGAATTCAGCGGACATTCGGACCACGAGCTGAGTTCTTGCGAACTCAGCTACAACGCCGTGAATAATCCGTCCTACGTCATTGGTAGTTGATTTCCTGCGGACTGCCTTGCAGGCTGCCGCTGATTCCCGATCAGGCTGCCGGTGGGGGCATCATGTCCGATCAACGCGAGACCGGGACTGAATCGGCGATGGCGATCGGTTCACGCGCGGAGCCCGGTCATCCGCCTGATCCGCTGACCGAGTTGATCGTCCGGCTGGCGGAATCGGGCGACGCGGCGCTCGTCGAGAATCACCGCCGCACACCATTCCCGCGATGGTCGGTTCCTGATCTGACGATGCCCTCCAACGGGCCGCGTGCTCCGTGGCTGCGCGGGATCATCGAACGAACGCAGGTTCGCGGAGCGCAACAATCGCCGACGAATCTGGCGGCCCTGAAGGCGGGACTGTTTCTGCTGGGTGACTTCTTCGACGACAGTCACGCCTGCTCACAATCGATCGAGGGGCTGGGTGCGCATCACACCGGCGACTACTGGCACGCGATCCTGCATCGTCGCGAACCGGATCATGGCAACGCCAAGTACTGGTTCCGCCATGTCGGCCGCCATCCCGTGTTCGCCGAGTTGGCACCGAGCGTCGCGCGGCAGTTGTCGGCCGCGACGGGATCACTCGCCGCCACACTGGAGCGCTGGCGCGACCGGTTGGTGTCGCGAGGGCAATGGGATTCCCTCGCCTTCGTGGACCTCTGCGCCGCCGCTGAGCCCGATGCCGAACTGAAGGAGTGGTGCCGGCAGGTTCAATTCGAAGAGATGCTGCTATTGCTGGAATCGACGATGCGCGAGTCCGGCCAGTAGGTCCGTTTTTATGACCCGCCCCAAGCCACATGCGCCGCGTCGTCCGACAGCCTCAACACCACTGCAGCAAGCTCAGTGGAGGTTTGTGCCAACGCCCACCGAGCGGGAAATAGACCTCGCGCGGCCTGATCTGAGACGTTTAACCGCTACGCCAACGGCGTGCGCGCGAACAACGGTTTGCCCCGTCTGCGCGCACGCCGTTGGCGTTGCGGTTAAACGAAAACGTCCCACTTTGTGCCGCGTGAGGTGTCAACGCCGGGCCGCAACACACCCTTTCGGCACGTTTGCGAAGAGCACGGACGGACCATCATTTCTTCCGGTCAGGAACCGGCAGCCGAACGTGCCGCGGCTAGTTTTCAGTTCCTTGCGATTGGTCGGACAAGTCTTGGTTGTGGAGTCGACACAACCAGTTCAGCCGATTCGGCATGCGGGAGGTCGCCGCCCGCCACCTTCCGCAGACGCTCAGCGACACCCCAAGACCTTGCGACAGTTTAAGCGGGAGACGATCAATCACACTTTGTGTTTCAACGAAAATGCTCTACGCTTCTCCAAGGTTAAAACTTGGCCAAGGCGGCCATAAATAAGCCATTGATCATCAGAAATGTAGCCACTTGCGATCTCGATTTACACGTTGACCGCACCCAATGAAGGATTCGCGCATGGCGACAGCACCGCTGGCAGGCAACCGTATGAACGCTCTGCCCGGACAATCGAATTGGACTGCCGACATCGTCTCGGGATTCCTGGTCTTCTTGATCGCGTTGCCACTTTGTCTGGCGATTTCACTGGCGAGCGGTTGTCCCGCAACGGCCGGTGTGTTCACGGCGATCGTTGGCGGCCTGCTGAGTCCCTGGATCAGCAATTCCGCGCTGACCATCAAAGGTCCGGCCGCCGGGTTGATCGTCATCGTGCTCGGCTGCGTGGTGGATTTCGGCGGCGGGGACAAGGCGTCCCCCGATGCGCAGATGCAGGCTTACAAAATGATGCTGGGGGTCGCCCTGGTGGCGGGCCTGTTGCAGGTCGGACTGGCCCTCCTTCGCTCGGGCATCCTGGCCGAAGTGTTTCCCGCGTCGGCTGTGCATGGGATGCTCGCCGCGATTGGTGTGATCATCTTCTCCAAGCAGATCCACATCATGCTGGGGGTCAAACCCGCGGGTAAGGAACCGCTCCATTTGCTGGCGGAGATTCCCGCGTCCATCGCGCACGCCAATCCGCAGATTGCCGTGATTGGTCTGGCCAGCCTGATCATCCTGTTCGGATGGGCTTGGCTGCCTGCGGTCGTTCGCAAGGTGCCCGCACAACTGGTCGTGTTGGTGTTGGGAATGGGCCTGGCATTGACCTTCGATCTCGATCACGTCCACTCCTATAAGTTTGCGGGACACGAATACGAGATCAGTGAGAAGTTTCTCGTGAATGTTCCATCGAGCATCCTCGCTGCGATCACGCTGCCCGATTTCAGCGGGGTGATGACCGTGAACGGTGCCAAGTGGATTCTGATGTTCTCGCTGATCGGCACGCTGGAATCGCTGCTCAGTTCGAAGGCGGTCGACCTGCTGGATCCGCTGCGGCGCAAGACCGATCC
>JANMLE010000107.1:0-6947 GCA_031372385.1 Planctomycetota bacterium
CCAAACTTTTGCCGAACTCGAAGCATCAATGTCAGACCGGCCAACACGCTCACAACGCCGAGCGACAGTCTACAACCTCCACAACCGTTCCTCACCGTTTGTGCCGGCCACGCCGGTGAGAAACTTCTGTCGGTCACGTCACAGATGACACAGATCAGACGAAGACCAAAGACATTCTTCTCGTCCCTCTTCATCTGTGAAATCCGTGAAATCTGTGGTCTCACTGCTGCCTCTTCGTCGGGGTCATCGGCTGGTTCCGAAATGCGAGCAGCATGACAAGAAGTTGACGAATTGTAGAACGACTTGAATGTTTTGCCGCCTCGCGCGTGAGGCAGACCCACACTGGAAATCAGTTCCAAACAAACCGGAATCATCGCGACTCGTGACGTCTTTCAGTAAGATCGGTCGCCGCCTGAATCTCACTGCCTGCACTCTCCAGCCCAAAACCTGCCGGCCATTCCCCGCTTCCCGCCATTCAAGGTCAGACCGTGCTGCTCCCTCAACTTTTTTCACTCGGCCGAACGCTGCCGGCTTGGTTCTGCGTCGCACTGCTCGGTGGCGCGTTCACCGCCACCGCCCAGGAAACTTACACTCCCCGCATCGCCGCCAAGTCCGACGAGGGCGAACGCGCGATCCAGCGATTCCGGATTCCCGCCGGGATGAACTGCGAGCTGTTCGCCGCCGAGCCGATGCTGGCCAATCCGGTCGCCTTCTGCTTTGACGAGCGGGGGCGGATCTTCGTCGCGGAAACATTCCGCCAGCAGAAGGGTGTCGAAGACAACCGCGGACACGGGAACTGGCTGTTGGACGATCTGGCGGCTCAGACCGTGGCTGACCGGATCGCGTTCTTCAAAAAGTACCTGAAGGACGACGTCAAAAAGTATGCGATCGAACATGACCGGATTCGGCTGTTGGAAGATTCGGACGGCGACGGTCGCGCCGACAAGTCCACAGTCTTTGCCGATGGCTTTAATGCGATCGAGGATGGCACCGGTGCGGGGGTGCTCGCGATCGGCGGCAAGGTGTTCTACACGTGCATTCCCAAGCTGTGGCTGTTGACCGACGACGATGGAGACGGTCGATCGGACAAGCGCGTTCCCTTCTACGACGGCTTCGGCGTGCGGGTCGCTTTCCGCGGTCACGACATGCACGGCCTGATCGTCGGCCCGGACGGCCGGCTCTACTTCAGCCTGGGCGATCGCGGATACAACGTCGCCACTCCGCACGGACGCCTGGCGAAGCCCGATCAGGGGGCCGTGTTCCGCTGCAACTTGGATGGGTCCGACTTGGAAGTGTTCGCCACCGGACTGCGCAACCCGCAGGAGTTGGCGTTCGACGACTTCGGCAATCTGTTCACCGGCGACAACAACTCGGACGGCGGCGACCGGGCGCGCTGGACGTACATCGTCGAGGGTTCCGACAGCGGCTGGCGGATGTACTACCAGTACCAGCAGGATCGCGGTCCGTGGAACCGCGAGAAGCTCTGGCACCCGGCTCATGCGGGGCAGGCGGCGTACATCGTTCCCCCGATCATCAACATTGCTGACGGACCATCGGGCTTGGCGTACTACCCCGGCACGGGACTGGATGAGAAATACCGCGGCCACTTCTTTCTCGCGGATTTCCGCGGCTCGCCGGCGAACAGCGGCATCCGCAGCTTCGCGATGACTCCCAAGGGCGCCTCGTTTGAACTGGTCGATTCCCAACAATTCATCTGGTCGATTCTCGCGACCGATGTCGACTTCGGATTCGACGGCGGCGTCTATGTCGCCGACTGGGTTGATGGCTGGGACGGCGCGGGCAAGGGCCGCCTCTATCGGTTCCGCGATGAGCAACACGGCAAGCTGCCGGTCGTGGCCGAGGTGACCCGGTTGATGAAGCAGGGCTTCGCCGAGCGCAGCCTGCCGGAGTTGTCGCTGCTGCTGGCTCACGCCGACTACCGCATTCGCCAGCGCGCACAACTGGCATTGGTCGACAAGGGGGCGATCGGGGAGTTGACGCGAACGGCCACTGACGACCCCTCATTGTTCGCGCGTGTCCATGCGCTGTGGGGACTCGGCCAACTGGCGCGCAACACGCCCGATGCGTTGTCTCCAATTCTCTCGCTGTGCAAGGATCCTGATCCCGAGATTCGGGCCCAACTCGCACGAGTGTGTGGCGACGCCAAATTCGCCGAGAGCGAATCGGCCCTCGTGCAGTTATGCAAGGATTCGAACCCCCGCGTGCGATCACTAGCGGCGATCGCAGTCGGCAGGCTGAAGGCGAAGTCGGCGGTAGGCGCGCTGTTTGAAGTCCTCGCCGAGAACGCCGACGCGGACCCCACGCTGCGCCACGCAGCCGTCATGGGACTGGTCGGCAGTTGCAATGTCGAAACTCTCGTCGCCGCCAGGAAGCGGCCGTCACATCCTGAGCGAATGGGTGCGGTGCTGGCATTGCGGAGATTGGAACATCCGGGAATCGCCGAATTCTTAAATGACCCGGAACCGCTGATTGTTCTCGAAGCGGCGCGGGCCATTCACGACGTCCCGATCCCGGGTGGCATGCCGGCTCTGGCCAAGCTGTTCTCTCAACCGGGACTCGTTGATCCGTTGCTGCGGCGCGTGATGAACGCGAACTTCCGCGCAGGGACCGCCGACAATGCGCTCGCGGTCGCCACCGTCGCTGCGAATCCGAAGGTCGGTGAGGCACTTCAATTGGAAGCAATCGCCGAACTGCTCGACTGGAATTCGCCCGGCCCGCTCGACCGGGTCATCAATGACTTCCGGCCCCTCGAACCGCGAAAGGCCGACATCGCCACGGTCGTTCGGCCGGTGCTCGGTCAACTGTTCTCAGGAAGCCGCAAGGTGCGCGAATCGGCAGCAAAGCTGGCCGGCCAATACGGCATTCGCGACGTCGAGCCGTTCCTGCTGGAGATCGCCAAGAACGTCGCGAATTCCGGATCGGAACGTGTCGCCGCGCTGAATGCCCTGGAAACCCTGAAGAGTCCACATCTGCGGCCGCTCGTCGACGCCGCGCTGACCGACACCGATGTGACTGTGCGTTCGGAAGCGCGCCGACTGCTGGTCGGCATCGACCCGGAACGCGCGGTCGGACTACTCGCCGAGACCATGAACGGCAATTCGATTGCCGAGCAACAGGCGGCGATCGGAGTGCTGGCCGCGGTCAAGCGCCGCGATGCCGATGAAGTTCTCGCCGAATGGCTGGACCGGCTGCTCCAGCGCAAGGTGAGTGACGCGATTCAGCTCGACCTGCTGGACGCGGCCCAGTCGCGCGGCACAAAGGATATGCTGGCCCGCGTCAAAGACTTCAATGCAGCACGCAAACCAGACGACCATTTGAGGGACTACCGTGAGGCATTGATTGGCGGCAACACCGCGCGCGGTGCCGAGATCTTCTTCGGCCGCGCCGAAGTCTCATGCCGCCGGTGCCACAAGATCGACGGCAACGGCGGCGAAGTCGGCCCCGATCTGTCCCGCATCGGTCTCGACAAGAACCGCGAATACCTGCTCGAATCACTCGTCGACCCGAATCGGCAGATTGCGAAGGGGTTCGAGACGGTGATCCTGCAAATGGACGACGGCCGGGTCCACGCCGGCATCATCAAGTTCGACGACGGCGGCGACCTCATCGAACTGCAAAAGCCCGACGGTGCGGTCGTGACGGTGGCCAAATCCAAGATCGAAGACCGCTCGGTCGGCAAGTCGGGAATGCCCGAAGACCTGATCAAGAAAATGACCAAGTCCGACGTCCGCGATCTGGTGGAATACCTCTCCACGCTCAAGAACACGTCTCCACCAGCGGCCCACGGCAGGAACTGATCGAACCCGTCATTCGCAAATTGACTCCGATAAACCAATGACCAATGACCAATGACAAATGACAAATGACAAATGACAAATGACAAATGACAAATCTTCAATCTGAAACGTTGAACTCGAACTCCGGCTCCCCCGGTCGCTGACCAACGCAAGCCAACCCCATGCCCGAAGAACTCTTCGACGTCGTCGACGAACAGGACCGCGTCCTGCGGCAGGCCCCGCGGTCCGAGGTGCATGCGCGGCATTGGCTGCACCGGGCGTCGCATATCTTCGTGTTCAACTCGCGCGGCGAACTGTTGGTGCATCGCCGCTCGGCCACCAAGGACGAATGCCCGCTGCTGTACACCTCGTCGGCGTCGGGACACCTCGCGGCCGGCGAAGGTTATGCAATCGCCGCGGTCCGTGAGTTGGAGGAGGAGCTCGGGCTGACGTCGCCGATTGAGTTTCTGACAGTGATCCCCGCGAACGGAGCCGCGACCTCCCACGAACACAGCGGCCTCTTTCGCACCTTCACCGATGACCCACCCCGCTTCGATCCAGTTGAAATCGAATCGGGCGAGTTCCTGCCCATCAACGAGGTTCGTCGTCGGATCACCGAGTCGCCGGGGTTGTTCACACCCTGCTTTCGAACGCTGTTCGCGTGGTTTGTCGAACGGTTTGGAACCGCCGGTTCGTCAGCGGTCGAAGAGTAACATGGTGAATCCAGACCGGCCCCAGGATTGAAGCCCGTGCCATGCCCACGCTGACCCGAATTGCGATTCATCCGCTGAAGTCATTCGATCCGATCCTGGTCGACAGCGCACCCGTGCTGGCCAACGGCGCGTTGCAGCACGACCGCCGCTTCGCTTTTGTCGATTCGGCCGGCCGGTTCGTCAATGCGAAGCGCACGGCGCTGATCCATTCCCTGCAAGTGGTGCTCGACCCCGGCACGAGAACACTGACCGCCAAACGGCGGAGCGATGAAACCACACATCAGTGGCAGATCGATGCGCAGCGTCCGGCCGTTGAACGGTGGTTCAGCGAGTATTTCTCGGTCGACGTGACACTCGTGGAAGACGACGCCGGCGGGTTTCCAGACGACGCCGAAGCCACGGGGCCGACCGTGGTCAGCACGCAGACGCTGCAAGCGGTTGCCGATTGGTTTCCCGGTCTGACCATCGACCAGATCCGCCTGCGGTTCCGCGCGAATCTGGAGATTTCCGCAGCCGAACCCTTCTGGGAGGACCGGTTGTTCGGCGCCGCCACAGACACCGCTCGCCCCTTCCGGATTGGTGACGTGTTGCTGGCGGGAACGAACCCGTGCCAACGGTGTGTCGTGCCAAGCCGCGATCCGGTCACGGGAGCAATCTGGCCAGAGTTCTCCCGCCAATTCTCGCAGCATCGGTCGGAGCAACTCCCCGCGTGGGCACCGCGCGGGCGCTTCGATCACTTCTACCGGCTGACCATCAACACGCGGTTGATCGGCCCCAGCGGCGGCCTCATTCGCATCGGCGACCCGGTGGAACTCGTCGCCCAATGACGTCGGGCACAACGCAATGACATGACCGACCGACGAGTCAGTCAGCCGCGGGGATTCGTTGCCGCAACGCACTCCGCTCCCCGCTCGCTTGGTATCCAAGGAGCGGTGCGCTTTGTATGCCCGAGAGTGGCCGACGAGACTCAATGATCTTTCTGCCTCTCTCTTTCTGCCTCCTTCTTCCTGTTCCGGCAAGACAGGAAGGCAGAAAGAGAGAGGCAGAAAGATGAACACCAATGACGCGCCCGACAAATGTCCGATGCACGTCAGACAGGATCGTGTCAGCCCACTACCGACCGCTTCCGCTTGAAATGCCTCTTCACGTAGTGCGATTCAAGGCCAGGTGCGAATGCAACCTGCGGTCAGGCAGATTTCCGCAGGCGTCCCATTCGCTGTCTCCTTCAATTCGCTGTCGCCTCTTCGTCCTGACGGAGAGATCGACAGCGAATTGAAGGAGACAGCGAATGCCAAGATCCCCCTCCATTCTCCCGCCTTTCTCCGCGCTGGCTTCCGCCCCAAACCAGTCGTACAATCCCGGCCACGTCACTTCCGCACCTGTTCACTCGACCATTCATCGAAGAAAAGGGGGCTGGCATGTCCAAGTTCAAGTCGGAGCAAATTCGCAACATTGTTCTCGTGGGCCACGGTGCGGTCGGCAAGACCACGCTGGCGGATCAGATGCTTTACAAGGCGGGCGTGGGGACGCGGGCCGGTTCTGTCGATGATGGAACCAGCCTGCTCGACACCGACGACGAAGCCCGGCAGCATCACTTTTCCATCTCGGCCGCGATGGTTCACTTCGAACATCACGGGATGCGCATCAATGCCATCGACACCCCCGGCTACCCCGATTTCGTCGGGCAGGTGATCTCGGCCGTCTGTGCCGCGGAAACCGCAGTCATCACCATCAACGCCTCAGCCGGCATCGAAGCCAACACGCGCCGCACATTTGATCTGGCGGGCAAGGCGCACCTCGCCCGGATCATCGTCCTCAACAAGCTCGACTTGGAAAACATCGACTTCGCGGCGCTGGTGTCGATGATCCAGGAAACGTTCGGGGCCAACTGCATTCCCATGAACGTACCCGTTGGTGCGGGAGCCGCCTTCAAGGGGGTGAAGACCACGCTCTCGCCGGGCAACGCCGAACAGAACGGTTCAGTCGTCAACCCCGCCCTGTACGGCGCGGCCATGATGGACGCGATCGTCGAGGCGGACGAAGAGCTGATGGAACGGTACTTGGAAGGTGAAGAACTTCACGCGGACGAAGTCCTCGGCGGCATCAACAAGGCCATCGGTGCCGGGACGCTGATCCCCATCTTCTGCACCAGCGCCAAGTCGGGCATCGGCATCCCCGAGTTGATGGATGCCCTCGCCGACTTCGCCCTGACGCCCGGTGAACTGGTGCGCCATGCCACGGGCGACGGCGGTCAGGATGTGGAGATCAACACCAGCGCCGACGCGCCGCTGGTCGCCCAGGTCTTTAAGACACGGATCGACCCGTTCGTCTCCAAGATGAGTTTCATCCGCGTGCTGTCCGGCACGCTGACCAAGGATTCAATGGTCAGGGACATGCGGACGGGCAGGGGGGTCAAGATCCACCAGTTGCTCGACGT
>JANMLE010000111.1:0-9172 GCA_031372385.1 Planctomycetota bacterium
CGCAACGCCCAAGCCCGCACCAGCCACACCAAATCCACCCTCGCCGCCCTCGACCGACAAGGCATCGTCCTCGCCAACACGATCCGATGCGGACCTTCGGGTTAGCGCTGTAGGTTTAGGTGTCGTCGAACGGGAAGCCTCACGGTGGCGACATCTCATTCAAGTCGGCTTCCAGCTCTTGAAGGGCCTCACGCCAATCGACCGCCTTCAACTCGCCGCGCGAGTACGCCGCCGATCGCGCCAGCACTTCGTTGGCCCACGCTTCCGCGACACCCTCGTCAACCGGTTCGTCGTCCAAACTGTCCAACAGGTGGTGGGTCAGTTTGAAAACGGCACTCGTGTGGCACGCCCTGAGTCATCGAAGGGCGTGAGAATTACGCTGTGCCTCGATCCACGCCCTTCGAAGACTCAGGGCGTGCCACTCAAACTGACCCACTACCGTCCAACACCGCGACCGCCAACCGGCCTCGCTCAGCGGGCGGAAGGCTGAGCACTTGATTCTGAAGTTCTTCAAACGAATTCATGGCAACTTCTCGATTCGGTGAATGGTTGCGGCCAGAACGCCGACGCGGTATCGCGAGTCCGATTGATCGGCAACATTTGTCTGATCGGCAACATTCGTCTTTGATTCGGTCGCCTTGTCATTGAAGTGGAGCGACGGCAACTCTTTCGCCAACTCGTCGTGATGGGTGTGGAGTAGGAGCGAATCTGCAACTCAATTCGGATATCTTGCGGCCACACTGCCGCTGATAACGTCGCCCCTTCGCTGCGTTGACTCGCTGTTCGTGTTGAATTTCCCAACCGACATCCTCGCCCGCACTCGAATGAAATGACTCGCCCCGAATTCAACATCCCCGCCGTCCGAGGCACGCAAGCCGGTCACGCCTTTTACACGGCGATGTGCCCGATTCGGCTGTTGCCGAGACTCTTCCCCGTCGGCGTCGATCAGACGACCAGCGATGCCCACCAATCGTTCCGCAAGGTGAACATCGCGCGGGTTCGCGAGATCGCCAAGGACATCGTCGCCCATCACGACGATTTTCATTTGGCCGCCGTGACCGTCTCAGTCGAGCAGCAGGTTCGCTTCGTCGCCGCGGGAAACGCGCCGCCGAAACAAGTCGCCGTCGGCGAATTGTTGATCCCGCTCGAAGCGCGGCTGACCATCGTGGACGGCATCCACCGAATCTACGGACTCCAACGCGCATTGAAGGACTGCCCGTCGCTCGCCGACGAGTGCATTGCCATGCTGATTTACGTCGATCCCGACGGCACGCGACGCGGCCAAATCTTCAGCGACGTGAAACGGCACGAACGATCCTCGGCGCAGTCGCTGCGCATCGGACTCGACGACCGCGATGAGACGGCCCGACTCACGCGCGAGGTCATCGCCGCTGTTCCAGTGTTCGTCGATGCCATCGAAATGGAGAAGACCGCGATCTCCAACCGTTCGCGCAAGCTGTTCACACTTAGCGCCCTCTATCAGGCCAACAGGATCTTGCTTGCCGACCACAAGGAGACACCGTACGAGGACCGCGTCCAACTCGCGACGGAGTTTTGGACCGAAGTCGCCGCCCGAATCCCCGGCTGGACTGAAGTCGTTCAGGGCAAGACCTCCGCCGCCGACACCCGCGCCGGCTACGTCCACTGCCACGCCATCGGCATCGCCGCCCTCGCCCGCGCCGGCCGCACGCTGCTGGCGCAGTTCCCCAAAGGTTGGCGAAAGCGTTTGGCAAAGCTGTCATCACTCGACTGGTCCCGCACCAACACAAAACTTTGGGAAGGCCGTGCGATGATCGGTGGACGGCTCTCGAAATCCAGTTCCGCCGTCGCGCGAGCCGGTAACGCCGTGAAACAGCATCTCGGCCTCAAACTCTCACGCGACGAGCAAGCCATGGAGACGTGACGTTCTTGAAGGCGTCAGGCAAAGCGGTTGAATTTGTTGGCGCGATGCCACGCGAGATGAATCTTCGACGGCCAAATCGCTTCATCTCGCGGTAAGAGCAATCGCTGGCCCTGCATGTCGGCAAGCGGGCGTTGATGAGGGCTTGATTCAGAAAACGCTTCCGTGGCGACGACGACTCGGTACTGGTCATCAATCGTCCACAGCCCAACGTCAAACTGCCAATGCGCATTCTTGCACAGCGCGATGCCATTGTTCGGATCGTTGTTTCGCGAGTTGGCGAACTGGTGAATGTGCGCCGCGTCCACGATCACACCGGATGTGATCGTGGTGATTCGATAGCCAGTGAGCGCGCAGGTGTAGTTGTAGACCGACACCACATCAATTCGAAACCGCGCAGATCGTCCCGCGTTTTCGGCGTCGTGTGCCGTCTCGAAAAAGGCGTCCCGCGTCACCTCGTCCGCTGTGGGAATCGCGATGCCGACGAGGTGGTAGAGGGCGTTGCGCTCGGCTGGCTCGAAGTGCGTCGCGATCAAGATGCTGCGCGCCTGATGGCGAAACTGCGGATCGCGGCAGGCATCAACAAACTCGGGATCGGGGACGACATATCTTGTCGTTGAACTGTCTTTTGACGTCTCACCGTTTGCCATGTGAGCAGTCCAGAATCCCTGCGTACTCAGGTGATGAAACGGCAACCTCACATCGGGTTTTGCGGGGCGTCGGTATTTGACGACATCGAAGAACGTGTCGAAGCGATATGCCGTTTCGGGCGTGAGTGGAAGGCTGCCTCCGGCGAAGTCGCCGTTCTCAACCAACTCCAGAAACACCAACAACAGCAGCGGCTTGTGTGGCGCGTTGCCTCGTGCCTTGTTGAGCTTCGTTAGTTTTCCAAGCCAGCGTTCATTTGACATCTCGACTCCTCGATTCACGATCTCGTCTGTGGCAACCGCGAGGAGATTCTCCAATCCGATCTCGGGAAATGAAACCGCACTCGAAAGAATGAAGAGCCGCGCCACGCCGCCGCATGGCCGAAGTCCGCTTCGACGCGCATCGCGACATCCTCGAACCGCTCAGCGACTGGATCGGACAACAGGGGCGGCTGCCCGAGCCGGATGAGTTCGATCTGGCCGGGCCGGTCATTGCGGAGTTTGGTTCGCTCCAGCGGGCGTTCGCTCTGATCCGGCGAGTCAGCAGTTCGGACGAATGGGACCAGATTCGGAAACGCCGCACCGAAGACCTGCTGGTCGGCATGGCCCTCGCCAATTTCGGGCGACGGCCACGACAGTCGGACCTGCCGCTCGATGTGCTGCGCGACATCCGTGCCTTCTGCGGAACCTACGCACGCGGACGCGAACAGGCAGACGAACTGTTGTTTCGCGCCGGAGACCCCGACGCCGTCGATGCGGCCTGTAAACGCTCGCCCGTGGGCAAGCTGTTGCCGAACGCGCTGTATGTCCATCGTTCGGCGCTGGACGAACTCGAACCGCTGCTGCGCGTCTACGAAGGCTGTGCCCGCGCGTACCTCGGCGAGATCGAAGGGGCCAACATTCTCAAACTGCACCGGTTCTCGGGCAAAGTCTCGTACCTCGACTATCCCGACTTCGAAACCGATCCGCATCCGGCGTTGTCGAGCAGCGTCAAACTGAACATGCGCTCACGGCAACTCGACTTCTACGACTACCGCCAGAGCGACAACCCGCCGGTGCTGCATCGCAAGGAATCGTTCCTCGCGCCGACGCATCCGCTGTTGGCGAAGTTCCAGCGTCTGACGCAGCAGGAGGAACGCCACGGACTGCTCGATAACTCGTCCACCATCGGCACCCGCGCGGGTTGGCAGACGCGACTCGACGAATCCGGCTTCCGACTGACCGGGCACCGGCTGGTGCGTGTCACACGCTGAAGGGGCGACTCACGGCTTGAGGGCAGCGCGCGATCAAATGTCGTGATGTGGCGAGATCCAACCGTGGCACGGACGCCTCGTCCGTGCGCGAATGTGATGGGCGATTTCCGACGCACGGACGAGGCGTCCGTGCTACGGGGGCTTTTGTCGGTCACGTCATCGAAGTGGTGGATCGCGAATCAGGCGATGATGTTCTTGACGACTTCGCCGTGGACGTCCGTCAGGCGGTAGTCGCGGCCCTGGAAGCGGGTGGTCAGTTTCGTGTGGTCGAAGCCCAGCAGGTGCAGGATCGTCGCCTGCAGGTCGTGGACGTGGACCTTGTCGTGCGCGATCGAGAAGCCGAGTTCGTCGGATTCGCCGTGCATGATCCCCCCCTTCACACCACCGCCCGCCATCCACATCGAGTAACAGTCGGGAAAGTGGTCGCGGCCGAGGTTCGCGCTGCCGGCGGTGCGGCCTTCACGGAATGGAGTGCGACCGAACTCGCCGCCGCAAATGATCAGCGTGTCCTTCAGCATGTCGCGCTGCTTCAGATCCTTGATCAGGGCCGCGACCGGTTTGTCCATCGTCGCGCACTTGTTGGTCAGGCCGTCGGTGAGGGCTTCGCCCGGCCCGGTGCCGTGGAAGTCCCAGCCCCAGTCGAACAGTTGCACGTAGCGGACCCCCTGCTCGCACAAGCGCCGGGCGAGCAGACAGTTGTTGGCGAAGCTGGCCGCGCCGGGCATCGCGCCGTACGAGTCCAGCGTCTCCTTGGTCTCCTTGGTGATGTCCATCACTTCGGGGACCGCCATCTGCATGCGGAAGGCGAGTTCGTACTGCGCGATGCGGGTCAGCGTTTCGGGATGCCCCAGTTCCTGCGCCTGTATTTCATTGAGGTCATGCAGGGCGTCGAGCGTTTGCCGGCGCAGTTCGCGGTTCATCCCCGGCGGGTCGGAGGCGTACAGCACCGGGTCTCCCTTGGACCGGCATTGCACTCCCTGATAGACCGACGGCAGGAAGCCCGCGCCGTACGAGTTCTTCCCGCCGTTGGGTTGCACGCCGCTGGAAATGAGCACCACGAACCCCGGCAGGTTCTCGTTCTCGGAACCGAGTCCGTACGTGACCCACGAGCCCATCGACGGCCGGCCTGACCGGGCCGACCCCGTGTACAGCAGCAGTTCCGCCGGGGCGTGGTTGAATTGCTCGGTGAACATCGAGCGGATGACACACATCTCGTCCGCCACCGAGTGCAGGTGCGGGATCGCATCCGACAGCCAGACGCCCCCCTGTCCGTTCTGCGTGAACTTGCGCGGCGTCCCGAGCAGCTTGGGCGTTCCGGTCGTGAACGCGAACCGCTTCCCCTTGATGAACGAATCGGGCGCGTCCTGACCGCTCAATTCGACCAGTTTGGGTTTGTAGTCGTACAAATCCAGATGCGGCGGCGAGCCGGTCAGGTGGAGGTAGATCACCCGCTTCGCCTTCGCGGCAAAGTGCGGCGACTTCGGGGCGAGCGGATTGATGACGGACGACTCGGCCTGGCCGTCACCCTGCATCAACGCCCCGAGCGCCATGGCACCGAGTCCCACCTGCCCCTGCTGAAGAAACTGCCGTCGGGTGATGTGCTGCAAGTTCTGCTGCATGTCGTTCATGAATCGGCTCCAAGTGTCGGTGCAGTTGGTGTGACTGCTTTGTTGAAGAAGTATTGAATCCGAAGCGTCGTCGTTCGCTTCGGTCAGACAGTCCAGTCCTCGATACTCAATCCGGGAATTCGTTCAAAATCTTGCCTGTTTCGCGTGACGAGCGTCGCCTGATGAACCAGCGTGATCGCGGCGATTCTCAAGTCCATCGTGCCGACTCGAATTCGCTGTCGGACCAATTCATCAAACCGTTGTTTTGCAGCGGCATCAAATGGCAGCACCGTGAGCCGGCAGAATGCATCCCGCGTGTTCTGCATCGAGTCATAGGCATCGAGCAGCCGGGCGTCGGACTGAACGCGATTCACCAACGCGAGGCACCCTTTCGCTTGTTCTTGAAAAGAAATGATCGTCGTGCTGATGTCTTCCGGCTTTTGGAGCGAGACACGATGAAACAACCGCGGAACTGAAGATCCGGCCTGACGCTGGATCAGCGTCAGGATGTCCGTATCGATGACGTACAGCATGGCTACCTACTTTTTCGGGGTCGCAACCCGCCTGCGGACACGCTTCTTGACCGGCTTCGCAGACATCGCAGCCTTCTCCACTGATCGGGCCGCCTCGATCTCGGCGATCACCTCCACAAAGAACGGGTTATCCTTCTGCGACCCGAAGATTCCCAGCAACCCTTTTTCGCAACTGTTGGCGCCACCACTGCCAGACTTCAACCGCTCGACTTCCGCTTCGAGTTTGGCGACTCGCTCCAAGAGTTGGTTGAACTGTTTGTCACTCATGTTGGTCTCCGTTTGGATCTGGCGGATTGGGTTCGGTGCCAGTGAAGTCGTTTCGATGGTTTCGCGTTCGAGAAACCGAACAAGGCTATCGTTTCATCAATGTCTCATCGAGGTTCAGCAGCACGTTGCCGACGACGGTCCAGGCGGCCAGTTCCCCGACGTTGGCGTCGGCAGGGGCGGGGCCGAGGGGGTCGGTGGCCATTCGTTTGGCGTCTTCGGCGTTCTGGCTGAACCGTGCCAGGGATTGTTCGTAGAGCTTCGCTAGTCGGACCTGTTCGGCCTCGTGCGGGGGCCGCGCGAGCGTCAGCCGGAACGCGTAGCGCACCCGGTCGGACGTCGTTGCTCCGCCGCTGGAAACGATGCGCCGCGAGAGCGCCTGGGCCGCTTCGATGTAGACCGGGTCATTCAACGTGACCAGGGCTTGCAGTGGAGTGTTCGAACGGCCGCGGCGGACCGTGCAGACTTCGCGGTTCGGCGCGTCGAACGTGGACATCGACGGGTACGGGTTCGAACGACGCCACATCGTGTACAGGCCGCGGCGGAACTTGTCGTCGCCGCCGCTCGTTTGCCAGTCGATGCCGGAGCCGAACGCGGCACTCAGTCCGATCGACGGCTGGGGCGGCTTGACCGGCGGGCCGTACATTTTCGGGCTCAGCAGGCCACTCACGGACAGGGCCTGGTCGCGCAGGATTTCGGCGGAGAGCCGGAACCGCGGGCCGCGCGCCAGCAACCGGTTGTCGGGATCGGTGTGCTGCAATTCGGGAGTGACTTTGGACGACTGGCGATACGCAGCCGACATGACCAGTGTCTTGAGGAATGACTTGGTGTCCCACTTCAGGCGGATCATTTCGGTGGCGAGCCAGTCGAGCAGTTCGGGATGGAACGGCTGATCCCCCTGCGTGCCGAATTCCTCGCTGGTGGCGACGATGCCGATGCCGAACAGTTGTTCCCAATACCGGTTGGTGACGACGCGCGCCGTCAACGGATTGTTCTCATCAACCAGCCACTTCGCCAAAGCCAACCGGTTACGTGGCTCATCGGCGGGAAGCGGCGGAAAGACGATCGGCGTTCCCTCAGTCACTTCCACGCCCAAGTCCTCGAAATTGCCGCGATGCTGGAGCTTCGTGACGCGCCGGTTGGCAGTCATCTCTTTCATGATCGGGACCGTCTCGGGTTTCAGATCGGCCAGTTGCTTTTGCAGCGCGGCGATCTGTTTGCGCGTCGGTTCCAGTTCGGGCGAGATGCTCAGGAAGTGCTGCGTGATGACGTCGGTCTGCTGCGGCGCACGACTGGCGGCGGCGACTCGCAGTGCGTCGATGACCGACGCGGGAGTCTTCGCCCATTCATCGACGCGGGCCTCACCGGTGGCTGACAACCGGAAATGGCCCAGCGTGTGATTGGGCTGGTTGGACTGGTGTTCGATCGAGACGGTCAGTGTTGAACCGGCCGGGATGTCGATCGCCGCCTTGGCGATCAGTGTCAGTGAGTGTGGTTGACCGGTGCCGCCCCCAATGCCCCATCCCTTGGTCTTCGGATCCTTGTTGGTCAGGACATTCGCGGGTTCGAACATCGGCTGCGAATAGTCGGCGAGTGCGACTTGGAAGTCGATCGCGCGCTGCCCGTTGACGGAGAACTCGGCGCTCGGAGTCGGGGGCGGTGCCACATCCTTCTGCCAGACCGGTTCGTGTTTGTCGTTGAGCACGATCAGTTTGAAGTTGGCCAGCCGTTCGCTCGCGCCGTCGGTCCGATTCCACAGCGCGATGCGATCGATCTTCTGTTCGGACTTCAGGTCGACTTCCCACCACGGATCGTCGCCGGCCGCCGTGTGCGTGGTGGACTTGGCTTCGTAGTAGTGACCGTTGGTGTTGCCGTCGTTCGCCAGTTTGGCCGGCCCCTCGTAGTCCACGCTGATCTGCTTGGCCTCACCCTTGGGGGCGATGTTTTCCGCTCCCTGAAAGACCTGCACTTCGGCCAGCGACAGCAGCTTGTTCTTGCCGGGGAGTTCCACGCGGACGTAGCGGCCGTTCAGTGACGTCCCGGATGGCGGTGTCACCAGAGCCGACACCTTGGTGACGATGAAGTTGCCGTTCGCATGTCCAGGCCCCTTGCCGGGCAGCGCTTCGTCGGGCAGGGCTTCCAACCGCAGCGCGCGGATCGTCATGGCGTCGACGGGGATGTCGACGGTGTACGTGTCGTTCTTGGCACCGGCGGCGACGTGGACGGCCCCGGTGTCGTCGACCTTTGTTTCGTCGGCCGCCGAAGTCTTGACGGCTGCCGGCTTCAAGTCGCGCCACGTCAGACTGAGCGGGAAAGCTTCCTCCCACTTTGACCGCGCGGCGGCGAGTTCCGGCGTCAGCGACTTCAACGCCGGTTCCAAGTTGGCGACTTCGGCCCGCCACTGGGACTGCTGCTGCTTCTGGGTCTCGGTGAGGATCGACAACAGAGGCGCCTCGTTTCCGCGGTCGGCATCCTCGGTGTTGTTGAAGAACGCGAACAGCTTGAAGAACTCTTCCTGTGTGATCGGGTCGTACTTGTGGTTGTGGCACTGGCAGCAGGTGATGGTCGTTCCCATCCAGACCGCCATCGTGGTGTTGACGCGGTCGACAACAGCGACGTTGCGGAACTCCTCGTCGTTCGTCCCCCCCTCGTTGTTCGTCAGCGTGTTGCGATGAAACGCGGTGGCGATCAATTGCTCGTCGGTGGGGCTCGGCAGCAGGTCGCCGGCGATCTGTTCGATCGTGAACTGATCGAACGGCTTGTTGGCGTTCATCGACCGGATGACGTAGTCGCGGAACAGCCAGATCGTGCGGGCCGGGTCGTCGGCATAGCCGGCCGAGTCGGCGTAGCGAGACAGGTCGAGCCACATCTGCGCCCAGTGCTCGCCGAAGGTCGGCTTGGCGAGCAGTCGGTCGATGAAGTTTTCGTATGCCTTGGGGTCGGTGTCGTTGACGAATGAGTCGACTTC
>JANMLE010000125.1:0-4938 GCA_031372385.1 Planctomycetota bacterium
GACGCCGTTGCCGTTCGTGTCCCGGAACTTCGTGCCGCCGATCGAAATCAAACGGAAGTTGCCGAAGGTCACGCCGGCGACATTGGTGCCGCTGCTGGACACGATGGTGGCCGGATTGGCCGTGGTCTGCACGAAGCCGGCCGGCAGTACTTCGTGGACGTGGTACGTCCCCGGCCCGACGTTGGTGAAGCTGTAGTTGCCGTTGGCGTCGGTCGTGGTGCTGGTCTCACCGATGTCGAGCAGTCCGTCGTTGTCCGCATCCAGGAAGATCGTCACGCCCTGCAGTCCCAGTTCACCGGCGTTCTGGACGCCGTTGCCGTTCGTGTCCTGGAACTTCGTGCCGCTGATTGAGATCAAATCGAAGTTGCCGAAGTTGACTCCCGCGACCGTCTGGCCGGGGGACAGCACAAACGCGGCGGGGTTCGGCGTCGTTTGCACGAAGCCGGCCTGCTGCACTTCACGGACGCGGTACGTCCCCGAATGGAGGTCCGAGAAGCTGTAGTTGCCGTTGACGTCAGTCGTGGTACTCGTCTCCCCCGCATTGAGTACGCCGTTGTTATTGTAGTCCAGGAAGACGGTCACGCCGGACAATCCGGTTTCGCCCGGTTGTTGGAGACCGTCGCCGTTGAGGTCGTTGAACTTCATGCCGGAGATGCCGCCCAAAGCGCAATCGGCGATGGAGACGATGTTGTCATCCAAAGTCACGGCGCCATTTCTCGCCAAGACGCTGCCATCCACGGTCGCGCCGGTGTTCATGGTGATGCTCGCCAGCGCGAGAATATGTCCTTCGAACGAAGTTGTTGTCCCCAGTGTCGCGGAACTGCCGACCTGCCAATAGACGGCGCACGGGTTACCGTTATTGATCATCACAACGTTCGCGTTGCTGGCGGTTGTGAGCGTGCTGCCGATCTGAAAAATGAACTCCGCATTCGGGTTTCCCTGGGCGTCGAGAGTGAGCGTCCCGGTCAACTGTGCCGACGTGTCAAAATGGTAGACGCCCGGCGTGAGCGTCATCCCGCCCAGATCCTGACCGGTCAGATCCGCATTGACCGCCCTACCCGCTAAAGAGTTGTACGCCGTGGTGACGTCGTTTTGGGCTTGGATGGCAACCGCATCGGCGGAGTGGATCGTCCCATTGATCACGACGCCCGGTGGAAAGCCGGTGATCGCGGTACCCGGGCCGACACCCAAATCCCCGTCGACGACGGACGGACCGGTGTTGGTCACCGTAGAACCTCCCAGAACCGCGAAGCTGTCGGCGGTCCCCAGAAAGGCCGACAGGAGCAGGCGGTTCTCCAGCATTTCGATTTGGGCGGCCACCGGCCGGGCGCGGCGATTCCGTCGGGGGCTCCTGCGAGCCCGGAAGTTTTCAAACAGCCAATTGACGATGCTCTGGTACATGTTTGTCCCTCGGATTCATTACTCTTATGGAAGACGAGTTACTCCCGAACCACGTCGGGCCTGCCTATTAGCAGCCCCCCCGACCCCGATCTAAATCAGACCCGCCGGGTTGTCATCTACCGATTCATCCGACAGACCCGGCAGGCCTGTTGAAATAGCGATGGCGAGGCTCCTGCCGAGCCGTGCGCGTGTGGAATGTTGCTTGTTTCTTGCTCCCGACAATCGTTTTTCAACTGGCTGCTAGGCCGTTCAGCATTCTGGCGGGGCGGCCACTCAGCCTCCCCACTCACTCCAATCGACCCAATTGCCCCATTCAACCATTGGATCATATCAATCGAAATAGGGAATGCAAGCTGCCGCTTGATCTGTGGCACATTACACCGAGAAAGCTCCGTCGCCGGTTTCCCCTTGCCGTCTTCCGTGAAGTACATCCGGCGATTATCAGTGTCGAGCCGGTTCTTGGCACTGATCCCCCAAAAAAAATGCCGACGTGCAACGACGCCCCAAGGCGTCACCACACGTCGGCATACTTGTTAGCCAACTCCCCGGCCGCGGTCTGAATCAGACCAGCCGAATTGTCTTCTACCGAGTCATCCGATAGTCCAATTCAACTCAACATCTTCAACTCAACATCCTGACGGGGCGAACATCAAATCCGCCCCAATCGATTTATAGATCCTATCACCCGGGAGGCCGAATACAAGCAGCCATTTGAACCGTGGCCGATTACTCTGCGGCCGACGACACTGAACAAATGCCTGCCGCCGAGTTCCGCTTGCCGCCTTTCGTGGTGACGAGCGGGCGATGTTCGATGTCGAACCGGGTCATGCGACTGATCACCTTCGCTCAACATGCGGATGAACATTCGTGTTGCCTGAACAACAAAGGAAAGCCTCATGGAATCAGACATGAATCGATTACTGGCAGCACCCGAATCGACCGCGAAACCATCAGCGCGGCGTTCTTAATGCGCGTCGTCATTGGCGTTCCCGCACGGAACATCGGCGTGAGTGTCGCGCGTTGGACGCGGAGGACATCCGGCAGTCGCTGCCTTACGCGACCGCCTCGTTGGACGACCGTATTGTCGAACTCGCGGGGAATCATGACACTGCTGTTTGACTAGGCTGTTGCATGAAAGCGGGACTCCCACGCAACGCGGCGGAGCGAGCCATCCTTGGATGCTCGCCGAGTCTGGGATCGTCCTGCCTTGGGGATGTGGCTCATGAGATTTCTCCTGCTCTCTGGGATATGGGTTACCGTCATGACATCTCCGCTCATCGCTGCTGCCGATGAATCGCAACCGGTGTCCGCGCTCGATCCGCTCAACGGGCCTCCGCCGTTCATCGTCGGTCCCGAGTTGGTCAACGTCCCCGTCGAGGAGATTGAGCGGGCGTTTGCGGGACGGACGGTGCCCGAGGCGATGCGGATGTATCTGACGATCCGGCGCGGATCGCACATGGGGCCGGGCGAGGGCTGGTTCGGACCGGCTCAGTCGCGCTATTCGTTCGCGTGGCTGGCCGAGCGGCACGGGGTGACTCCCGCCGACGCGATCGACGCCAACAAGTTCCTCGGGCAGGCGGCCTGGTTCGCGCGGCTCGACCGCAACCGTGATGGCAAGATCACCGCTGAGGATCTCGACTGGTCGGACCGCAATCCGTGGGTGCAGCACGCCTACATCGCCAACCGACTGTTCCGCCGGATGGACCCCAACGGCGACGGCAAACTGGCGCGCGGGGAATGGCTCGCGTTCTTTGATGCGGTTGCTCAGGGTCGTGATGAGGTGAACTCGGAAGAGATGCGCGAAGCGTGGCTCGCCGGGTTGTCTGCCAGCTTTCTCCCCGGCGATGCCCCGTCGACCGACATGCTTCTGAATGGACTGTTCGCCGGTGAGCTTGGTTCGTTGCAGGAAGGGCCGCACGTCAACGACCCGGCTCCCGATTTCGCGCTCAAGACGCACGATGGCGCGCGGACGGTCCGGCTGTCCGAAGTGATCGGCTCGAAGCCGGTGGTCCTCGTGTTTGGCAACTTCACCTGCGGACCATTCCGCTCGATGTATCCGGGCGTCGAGGAGATCCATCGCCGGTTCAAAGACGACGCGGTGTTTCTCGGCGTCTACGTGCGCGAGGCTCATCCAACCGACGGCTGGAAGATGGAGTCCAACGCCAAAGTCGGCGTGACCGTCGCGCAACCGAAGACGTTCGCCGAACGAACCGAAGTCGCGCAGCAGTGCCATCGCCTGCTCAAGCCGTCGATCCCGCTGCTCGTGGACGAGATCGACGACTCCACCGGCAACGCCTACAGCGGCATGCCCGCGCGGCTCTATGTGATCGACACTGCTGGAAAGGTCGCCTTCAAAAGCGGCCGCGGCCCGTTCGGCTTCAAGACCGGCGAGATGGAACAGGCGCTAATGATGACGCTGCTTGACCAAGCGACGACGAAGGTGGCGGCCATTCCGGGGCGGCGTGACTAGCCCCGGATATTCATGAGGAACCACGGAAAACACGGAAAGTCACGGAAGTGGAAGAGTTCCAAAATGTCGCCGGCTTGCACTTCGTCTGTTGAGTAGGACGAGATGCTTTCCTCTCGTTCCCAAGCTCCCGCTTGGGAACGCCCGTCTTCGAAGCTCCGCTTCGCGATTGTGGAGCACGTGTTGATCGCGGTTCCGCCAAGCCGGAGCTTGGGGGAGCTCATTCCCAAGCCGGAGCTTGGGAACGAGAGTCGTAGCGCTCGGCTCGTCACGCGGAGCGATGACGGCGACGGACCCGTGGCTTCGCTGACACCCTCACGATGCGGGTGGGATCAATCGCGTTCGCTGAGCTTGCAGGTACTCGCACCACGCATTGATGCCGCTGCCATTCAGAGCCGAGACCGGGATGACGGGCAGGTCGCCGTGAACCAGACGCGCGTCGGTGGTGACCGCTTCCATTGAGAACGGGACGTAGGGGAGCAAGTCGGTCTTGTTGACCACGCAGGCTTGGCTGGTGCGGAATGCCTTCGGGTACTTGCCGGGCTTGTCATCTCCTTCCGTCACGCTCAGGACGACGACGCGCAGGTGTTCGCCCAGGTCGTGCGACGCGGGGCAGACCAAGTTGCCGACGTTTTCGACAAACAAGAATTGAACGTCGCACAGGTCGGCGACTGTCAGTTGTTGGAAGCCGGACTTCACCAGAGGCAATTCGAGATGGCACGCGCCGCCGGTGGTCAGTTGCCGGACGGGGACCAGCGGGGCCAGTCGCTGGGCGTCGCGATCGGTGGCGATGTCTCCGACGAGGACCGCCATGCGCGGATGGCCGGACCAATGCCGGGCGGTGGCTTGCAGCAGGCTGGTCTTGCCGGCACCGGGTGACGAGATCAGGTTGACGCAAAAGATGCCGCGCGCGGTCAGTTCTTGTCGCCACGCCTCGGCGGCGGCGCGGCGTTCGCTTTGTAGATCACGCTGCACGGGAATGGTTAGGGCAAAACCCCGGTACTGATTCTGACTGCTCGTGATGGAATCAACGATCGCGTGCGAGGACTTGACGGCGGTGCAGATGATTA
>JANMLE010000149.1:0-4064 GCA_031372385.1 Planctomycetota bacterium
GCGGCATGAAAAAGACTCCCGACCCCTTCTCGGATAGCCTCTTACTTGGCTGTTGAAAAATCCGTAGCACGGACGCCTCGTCCGTGGTTTCCAGTTGGGATTCGCTCGGACGAGGCGTCCGAGCGACGTGGTTGAACAGACCGTTGCGCGGAGGAGCGTTTGATCATGTCGGTCCGGGGGATTCGCGGAGCCACCAGCGTCGAAGCCGATGTGCCCGAGCAGATCTTGGCAGCCACGCGCGAGCTGTTGCAGGAACTGCTGCGGGTGAACGGCATCACCGAGTTCGATGAAGTCGTCTCCTCCATCTTCACGACGTCGCCCGATTTGACATCGACCTTCCCCGCCGAAGCCGCGCGGGCACTGGGCATGAAACTGGTTCCGCTGCTGTGTGCGTCGGAAATCGCCGTCCCCACCGCCTCGGTCCCCCGCTGCATCCGAGTCCTCCTGCACGTGAACACCGACAAGAAACAGGCCGAAATCGTCCACGTCTACCTGCGCGACGCCAAGCGCCTCCGACCGGACATGGTCAGCGCTCAATAAGGCGAGCGGCAGGAAGAGGCATACAAGCACGCCGCGCAAGCAAGTGAGTGTTCAGACACACTCGCTTGCGCTTTGTGCTTGTATGCGGGCAAAAATTTCATCCGCCACACAGTGTTTCTGCCCTGCTCTACAACTCAAACCCGCTCACGCGGGCCACGGTCAAAGCGCAGACCACAAGTTGCACGGCCAGCACAATCATCGACGGCCGATACCAGCCGCGGGTGCCGCTCGGATTGATCTCGGCCAGCCGCATCCCCGCCAGCCAGACCAGCCACGGCAGGAACACAATCCACAGCCGCGCGGCTTCACCCGAGTTCTTCCCCGTCAGCCACAAGCTGCCCCAGACCACCACGACGCCGATGGCGACAGGCTTGGCAACATGGCGTCGTGATCGCGCCGCACTCCCGAGAAACCCCGCCGACAACAGCATCACCGGCCACCCTGCCGCGAATGCGAGTTCAACGGGATTCACCAGCAACCACTTCCAATAGGTGCGCGGAAACTGCACGTAGAACGCCGCGTGATTCTGATAGTTGAGCCACCAGACCGCCCACAGATTGATGCGGCAGCACAGACTCAAGAGCAGCGTCGGAATAATAAACCCCGCCGCGCCGGCAACGAGGCAACGGATCGGCGGCGCACTCGTCATCCACGGGTTGAGTCCTGTGTCGGAGCCCGTCGTCTCCGTCGCCGCCGCTGTCGAAGCAACGGTTCGCCAACCGACGATCGCCATGAACAGGACCACCGGCAGAAACGCCAGACTCATTATCAATCCGCACCACGTCATCAGTCCGGCGAGTAAGGCCAGCAACAGGGACCGTCGATCCACGGCAGCCAACCAGGCCCACACCATCAACAGCCCCACCAACGCAAATGCGACATCGGACTTCGGGGTGAACACCGCCACGGCGGGAATCGCGGGCCACAGCGCCGCGGCCTGCCACGCCGCGGCCGCATCGTGGGTCCGCCGCACTAGACAAAACAGCGGGACGACCGCCAGCGCCGCCGACGCTATGACGAGCAACGTCGCCAGCCATAACACGCGCCGGTCGGTCGGCAGCAACGGACGCGGCGGCACCAAGCGGACGCTGTTCCGGGCAATCACATCGCACGCTTCGCGGAACGATGCGGGCTGCGTCGCGTCCAGAAACGCCGACAGCGCGGACGAATTCTGACAGACACCGATCAGGCCGTGAAAGATCAGGAACAAACCGGGCGGATGCGTTCCGATGTGCAAGACGTCGCGTTCGCGCATCAGGGCTTCGTACCCGGACAGCAGCGTCGCCGCATCCGGAGACTCATAGCGGGACTTCGTGAAGTAGCCCGACGAACCGGGGTAGTACAACACAAACGCCGCCTTCCCCAACCGGCTTCCGCTCGGCGCGGACTCCTGAACCACCCACAGCCACGTGAACGACACGGCGACCAATCCGGTCATCCAGACGGACAGTTCCAGCGATCGCGACTTCGAGTTCAACCAGCCACTCAACCGTCTGGCACCCGCCTCCACGAACGCGACATACAGAGCCGCAGCCGCGGCGACACCCACCAGATTCCAAACCGCGTCCTGTTCGCCGGCGACGCGGGTCCAAGTCCATTCACCGGGAATGCCCAACGGCAGAGTGGTCGACCACAGACAGACCTGCGATCCAACAACACCGGCCATCAGGCAGAACCAGAACCACGGACGCATGACACCGCCAAACAGAAGGGCGAAACAACAGCCAACACGAAACGAAACCGATCGCGCCATCGAACATCGGCCCATCAAGCTCGTTTGACCAGGAGCCAACGGCGACGGCACCGGTCACCAGCGACGCCAGTTCAACCGACGTGCGTCCGACGAGACCGGCGTTCAATCGTTGCGAGAAACGCCCGGAAATGAAACCGTCACCAATTCGTCTCAACCGACCGGCCCGGACTGTCTCTCTGGACGGACTGGCTGCATGCGGCAATGACACGGTGGAACGCGACCGGGTCATCCGCCGTCTCGCTCGCCGACGCATGGCACGGTTGTTCACGGGCGCGAGAACCCTCGGCCCACGTCGAAGTGGCCGGGACGGAACAAACGCGAAGCTCCGGCAACGGGTCAGCGCCTCCTGAAAGGGCAGATCGTCACCCTGCAACAGCGACTGCCTGACGAGTTCAAACGATCTGGCCTCGCCGAGGCCCGCCTGTGTCAAAGACATGAGACCCTCACTGGTCCAGCTTGTCGGCCGCGTCCATTTTCGATTCAAAGACTCCCGACCCGAATGGCACTGTCATGTCGGATCGGCGCGCAGCGGTGGGACGCACGCGCGAGGGCAGGTGCTGACGTTGGAGTAATTTATAGAATGCGAGGGCGGAGTGAGACGTTGGGCTTGGTGATGAGACCGGCTTGGCCTATCTTCCGCCTTCGATGAGACCCTTCTTGGACACGGCTGTCAGGCTGGACCAGGGAGGGTCTCATGTCTTTGACACCGAAGAGCCGGGGCGCGGACAGATCCTTTGAACTGGTCTGGCAGTCGCTGTTGCAGAGCGACGAACTGCCGTTTCAGGACGCGTTGACCGCCGAGCAGATCCGTCAGGCCTTTGACGCCGAAGGCGTCTCGTTCGGCGCGGCCGCCCCCGGCGCGAATGGCGGCGCGGCGGGGGAGTCCGGCCACCAGCAGATCGTCTACACGAGGGGCGTCACGTTGTGGGCGATGCTGTCGCAGGCGTTGTTCACGGGGGTGCAACGGTCGTGTCGCGCGGCGGTGCTGCGGGTCGCGATCTACTACTCGGTTGCGGGCCGCACGATCATCTCGACGGACACGGGCGGGTACTCTCGTGCGCGGGCGAAGGTACCCGAGGGCGTGGTGCGGCGGCTGGCCGAGGGCGTGGCGGAGCGCTGCGAGGCGGCCGTTCCCGACGACTGGAAGTGGCACGGGTTCCGCACTCTGCTGATCGACGGCACGACGTTCTCGATGCCCGACACGGCTGCGAGCCAGGAGATATATCCCCAACCGACCAGCCAGACCGAGGGGCTGGGCTTCCCGATCCTGCGGGCGGTCGCGTTGACGTCGCTGGCCACGGGGATGGTGCTGGCGATGGCGATGGGACCGTATGCGGGCAAGGAGACCGGCGAGACCGCGCTGTTCCGCACGCTGTTCGAGAAGCTCAAACGCGGCGACACACTCACGCGCGGCGACCTCGTGCTGGCCGACCGGTACTACGGTGGCTGGTTCAGGCTGGCGCTGTTGCAGGCCCGGGGCGTCGAGTTCGTGACGCGGCTGCACCAGTACCGCACGGCCGACTTCACCCAGGGGAAACGACTCGGCAAGGGGGACCATGTCGTCACCTGGGCCAAGCCGCGGGCGGGCTTGTAAGAAATCTTGTGTCAGTGCCGGAAAGCGGATAATTCCCAATCATCCCTTTTTGCGGAGACTGACAGATGAACGCGACACTGACGAAGAAGGCCGACGAGTTGGCGAAGGAGTTTGCTGGTCAGGCGACGACACTGGAGGAGCTCAACAGCGCGATGTGAGCGCTGATGAAGTCGGCGT
>JANMLE010000319.1:0-13045 GCA_031372385.1 Planctomycetota bacterium
TCTGGTCATCGGTGGCATCATGTGGGGCGACGAAGTGTTGTGGTCCTTCCGCAAGGTGGGTGACAAGATCCACGTGCTGCGCCGCAACGTGAAGTTCAAGGCGAAGCCGGGTTCTCCGGAAGCGGCCGCGGTCAAGGTGGCTTACAGTGACAGCGTGATGTACGCCCTGCCCGTCCTGACGGAGACCAACGGCGGTTACTTGGTCGACATGACACGCATCTTCCTGAGCGACGACGAGCAGATCGGTCGGATGCTGGGGGCCAGTTTCGTCGCCGACCGGACCACCGTCGGCAACATCAAGGCGTTCAAGCAGAACATTGAATTCGACGTCAACGCCGTTTATTCGAGCCAGGGTGAATCGGACAGCGTTCCCGATTCGCGCGGCATGCCGGTGACGGTGCATTACAGCGTCAGCCAGTTGCCCAGCACCGGCTACAAGCCGCGCAAGGCGGACGATCGCGTCGGCTACTTCCTGACGGTGACGAAGGACTTCACGGACACCAGCGACGATCAGAACTTTGTGCGCTACATCAACCGCTGGGATCTGCAGAAGCTCGATCCGGCCGCGAAGCTGTCGCCGCCGAAGAATCCGATCATCTTCCACATGGAAAAGTCGGTCCCTGTGAACCTGCGGCCCATCATCCGCGCGGGGATCGAAGAATGGAACAAGGCGTTTGAAAAGCTCGGCTTTGACAATGCGATCGAAGCCCGCCAGCAGCGTGACGACGACACGTGGGATCCCGAGGACGTGAACTACAACACGTTCCGCTGGATCACTGCCGAAGTCGGCTTCGCGATGGGGCCGTCACGAACGAATCCGCTGACCGGCCAGATCCTGGATGCGGACATCATCTTCGATGCCAGCTTCCTGCGGCATTGGAAACAGGAATACGAGAACTTCACACCGACGGCCGTCGCCAATCTGTTCGGAGATTCGACACTCGCGCCGACCGACACGATTCCACTCCTCGCGGGAACCCGCGGCCGTCACTCCGATTGCCAGTTGTCGATCGGCATGCAGCACCAGATGGGCTTTGCCGCCGCCGCATTCATGGCGCAGGGTTTGACCGCCAAGCGGGGCGAGTTGCCCGAAGAGTTCCTGCATCAGGCGTTGAAGGAAGTCGTGATGCACGAAGTCGGACACACGCTGGGTCTGCGGCACAACTTCAAGGCCAGTGCGTGGAAGACGCTCGCCGAGATCGAGGACGCCGCCAAGGCGAACGAACCGACGGTCGCCAGCGTCATGGATTACACGCCGGTGAACATCAATCCCGCCGGTGCCAAGCAGAGCGCGTACTATCCAACAACGATCGGCCCCTATGACCACTGGGCGATCGAGTACGGGTACAAGGTGATTGCCGGCGACGAAAACGCGGAACTCGCCAAGATCGCCTCCCGCAGTGGCGACCCCGGTCTCGATTATTCCACGGATGAGGACACGGAGTCCGGTGATCCCGACCCGCTCTCGAACCGCTTCGATCTGGGCAAGGATCCGGTGACTTATGCGCAACGCCAAATCGCAGCGGTGAACAGCCTGCTTCCGAAGATTCTGGAACGGGCCGTGGAAAGCGGCGAAGGCTATCAACGCGCACGACAGGCGTTCGGGCTGCTGTTCGGAGAGTACTACCGGTCGGCGCTGTTCGTATCGCGTCTGCCCGGCGGTGTCCTGGTGAATCGCGATCACAAGGGAGACAACCAAGCCCGACCGCCGTTCAAGATCATCGAAGCGGCGCACCAGCGAGCGGCGATGAAGTTGTTGGCGGAGACGACACTGACCGCGCCGAAGTACGATCCGCAGTTGTTGAATTCTCTGGCAGCTACTCGCTGGCGGCACTGGGGTGTCACCGAGGCAACTCGCGTGGACTACCCGATCCACCAAAACGTGGGCCAGATGCAAAACCGCATCCTCTCGCAGTTGCTGAGTCCGCTGACTCTGTCCCGCCTGCAGGATGGCGAGGTCAAGGTGGCGGCGAACGAGGATTCCTACACGCTGGCCGAGCACCTGAAATTGTTGAATGACGCGGTCTTCACGGAACTGAACGCGCCGCCGGCCGGAGAGTTCAACAACCGAAACCAGTACATCTCCAGCTATCGTCGCAACCTGCAGCGCACGGCGCTCAAGCAGCTCTCGTCGATCGTCACCACCGGACAGGGATACCCCGAGGACGCCCGCGTGCTGCTGCGGATGCACCTGACGGATCTGGTTCAGAAGATCGACGCAGCACTCGCCAAGGGTGACTTGAAGCTCGATGACTACACGAAGGCGCATCTGCTGGATACCAAGCAGCGGATGAAGCAGGTGCTGGAAGCGCAGCTCACAGTGCCCGGCATCAACTGAGGTTTTTCCGCAGTCTGACCCGCCAAACTCTCCGCCCCTCGATGGTCTCATCAAGGGGCGGTTTTGTTTTCGGGCGGCGACTGTAAGCGCGATCTGGTCGCAGAACATGCGACGTTGTGGCCGTCGACACGGCCGCGGCATTGGAAATTTGCTGTATGTGGCCGCGGCACTTGGGCAGTCCGCAGGAAATCAACGACCAATGATGTAGGACGGATATCCAATCCGTCCGTCAACGCCGGACGGATTGGAAATCCGTCCTACGGGTAGATCATTCCCTGCCGACGGCCTTACTCGTCAATCGCCCGCACGTCGCTGTCGCTGGCGGCTGGCGATGGCTGTGGTGCGGAGGCCGCGAAGAAATCGTTGGGTAGTTGCTTTCCCAGTTCGATCACTTCCGTGTGCGCGCCGTGGATGTCGACCGGTTCGGCTTCCGGTTCGCCGGGGCCCATTTCGACCCGGTATTTTTCACCGGCAAACGCCAACTCGTCTCCGGGCAACAGGGCGCCGCGGATCACGCGCTGGCCGTTCACCTTGGTGCCGTTGGTGCTGCCGAGATCGCGGATAAACAACAGCCCGTCCGTGCGCACGATCAGACAATGCAGTTTGGAGATGCTGCTTTGGTCGATGCAGACGTCACACAGATCGTCCTGTCGGCCGACCAGCGTCACGTCACGCAGGATCTGAATCGGACGTCCACCACGCAGTGGAACGAGTTGAGCGCGCATGAGGCGATTACCTTGTCAGGCCCGCACGGCTGATTTACGTCGGATCATTTTCCGCCACGCCAGAGCGCTGTCAAGCTGGGTCGGCAGGATCGCAACTCCTTCGACGGCTTTCGTGTGGGGATTGCAGTGAACCGACTCAAGGTACCGGTGCGAACCCTCGCCACCATCGGCAGTTCCCGATGTTCTTCTTGTCCGGATTGTGCTGAATCGTCATAGTGGTTGCCGATTGAGGTTGGGTATTCCAAATGTTCTCAAGCCGCGGGATGTCGGGGCGCGCTGGCGGCCATCGATTCACGCGCGATCAGTGTTTCAGGAGACTCTGCAGATGTTTCGACGGGAATTGGTCCGGGTGTTCGTGATTGGTCTGATCGTTCTTTCTTGCGGACTGGCACGCGCCGCGACGTTCAACGGAACGGTTGAATCGGTGTCGGTGGACGACAAGACAGTGACGGTCAAGTTGATTGGAAAGAAGGAGGAATCGAAGACCTTCACGCTGGCTCCCACGGTGTTGATCATCGTGGACGGTAAGAAGGCAACTCTGGAGGAAGTGAGCGACGGGCAGACGGTAATCGTCCTCGCCAACACCTCCAATGCGGCCACCAAACTGACGCTGAAAACGCCCAAGACTCCGCCCCCCTCCAAGAAGCCGGTCAAGCGGACTGATCCCGATGCGCCGGCCACCGAAGCGGGATTCTGGCCCCAGTTCCGCGGCCCCAATCGCGACAACATTTCCACCGAAACAGGTCTGCTGGCCGAGTGGGATGCCGCGGGGCCGAAGCTGTTGTGGGAGCAGAAGAATCTCGGTGAGGCGTTTTCCACGGTGGCGATCGCCGAAGGCAAGATCTTCACGATGGGAAACCAGGGGGGCAACGAGATGCTGCTGGCCATGGACGCCGCGACCGGCAAGCCGCTGTGGGCCACCAAGACCGGCGGTTCGGCCTACCGCAACGGAATGGGGAACGGTCCCCGCGGCACCCCCACCGTAGATGCCGACCGGGTCTATGCCCTCGGAGCCAATGGAGACCTCATCTGCGCGGGCGTCGACAACGGCGAGATCGTCTGGCAGAAGAACATCTTGAATGACTACAGCGGCAGCAACATTCAGTGGGGAATCAGCGAGTCGGTCCTGATCGACGGCAAGCAACTCATCTGCTGTCCCGGTGGAATGCTGGCAACGATCGCGGCGATCGATAAGCTGACGGGTAACGGCCTCTGGAAATGCAACATCGAGGGGTCGCCGAAGGCCTCGTATGCCTCGCCGATCATCGCCGAGTTCGGCGGGGAAAAGATGATCGTGAACTACGTCCATACGGGCGTGGTTGGTATTCGCTCCAAGAACGGCAATCCGCTGTGGGGTTATCCTTCCTCGGCCAATGGCACCGCCAACTGTTCGTCCCCGCTGTTTGACGACGGGATGATCTTCACCGCGTCCGGGTACGGCACGGGTTGCGCGATGTTCAAACTGGGTGCTGGTGGAAAGGCGACGGTCGGTTACTCCAACAAGGAAATGAAGAACCATCACGGCGGCATGGTGGTCCTCGACGGTCACGTCTACGGCTTCGATGAGCAGATCATGAAGTGCCTGGATCTCAAGACGGGAGATACCGTTTGGCAGGATCGTTCGGTGGGCAAGGGCTCGGTCACCTATGCGGACGGCCACCTGTATCTGCGCAGCGAAAACGGGCCGGTGGCGTTGTGTGTGGCGACGACCAAAGGCTACGAGGAAAAGGGCCGGTTTGACCCCAAGAACCGCAGCGACAAGCCCGCCTGGTCGCATCCCGTGGTCTGCGGCGGCCGACTGTATCTGCGCGACATGGACACATTGACGGTCTACGACGTGAAGAAGTGAGGTCCGTCGGTTGGACCTGATGCCGGACTCGTTAGGCGAGCGGCATGAGTTAGCTTCCCCGCCACTGGGCTTGTCCCGGTGGCTCGACGGCTTCTGCACTACTCTTGGCCCCCGACAATTCCAGTAGTGTAAAAACCGTCGAGCCACCGAGGAAAACTCGGTGGCGGGGTAAATCAAGAGTTGCCGCTCGCCTTATTGCACGACAGCATTGATGACGACTCGGGAACGGCGGCTGTCATTTGCTGCGCTGTTCCCATCGGTATCGAGTGCTTCGCGTGTTCTCCGACTCTCGCGGCATGTCAGCCTGCTTCAACAGGCAGTGAACGCTTCACACCGGTCACGTTCACTCCGCTGCCGACCAGCAGGTTGCGTTCGTAGATCCAGCGATAGAACCGCCCCGGCTTTTCCGGGGGCAGAACCTGGATCTGGTCGAATCCCACCGCCTCGAACCACGATCGAAGTTGCGCCACGGTGTGATGGTGCTGGTACTGCGGTGCATACCAGTCGAACGTGTCGCAGACACGGTTTTCGCGGTTGGGATGGGCGCTGAAGTTGACGATCTTGTTCAGCGTCCTGTTGATGACCGGCAGCCCGCCCAGCCACGCGCCCCATTCACACCAGCGTTCGAGTTGTTCCGCAGCCATCCTCGTGGTGCGGCGTCGCAGCGCGTTGTTGATGATCTCCTGCCACCATTGGTTGCGGCGGTAGAGCCAGACCGAATACCGGCCGCCCGGTTTGACGAACTTCGCCACCGCATCGAACACCGCGCGCGTGTCTGCGTCGTGATGCATGACGCCGATCGAAAAGACGAAGTCGAACGACTGGGGTTCGAGCGGCAGCCGCTTCAGATCGGCCTGAACGAACGCGACGTGGGGCAGTCGCGCACAGAGCCGCCTGGCCTTCGACACCGCGTCGCTGTGATCGGCTCCAATCACGACGGCCCCCGCTTCTCCGCAGACTTTGCTGTATCGGCCACCGCCGCACCCGGCATCGAGTACCCGCAACCCCTTCAGTGCGGTGAGTGACACGCCGGTCTTGGCCTGAAACGTCGCGCGATCCTCAGCATCGTGCGCGACTTCATACTTGTTCCACTGCCGGCCGAAGCTCGCCAGATGCTGATCGCCGGTGAAACGCGGAATCCCCCCGACGACCGGATGCGACTGTTTGCACGCCGGGCACTCCACCCGATCACCGTTGAGTTGAAGGCCGCACGCGCATGCGGGGCACCGCAGCGACGAGGCGAGATCGAGTTGGGCTGCGTCGGCACCGTCCATCAGAACTCGATCTCCATCAAGTCTTCGGCGAGAGTCGTCGCGGGAAAGATGTCGCGTGCGGTGGCGAGGCCGATCGGATCGTCCTCCGGATTCTGCGGGTCGATGTGCGTCAGATAGAGCCGTCCGACGGCCGCCTCTTTCGCCAGCCGGGCCACCGATGACGTGTGGCTGTGCCCCGTCTGCTGGCACCACTGGGCCATGTTGTCGGCAAAGTTGCATTCGTGAATCAACACATCGGCACCGCGAATGAAGTCGGTGTACGAGCCGTCCACCGTCGTGTCGGTGATGTACGCCAAGCGCCGGCCCTCGACCGCGAGCATGAATCCGCGCGATCCGCCGGGATGCGTCAGCGGACAATGGGTGACCGTCGCGCGGCCGTTCGCGACGGGCGTCTGGTCGGCGAGCGGTACGAATTCAAACGGAGGCAGCACGGGAAAGACCGGCTCGGCAAACAGATGCCGCCGCACGGCGTCGTGGATGTGCGGCTCGGCGTGAATCCGGCAGCGGGTAATCTCCCCCTTCATCATCGGGATCAGCAGAAACGTCAGCCCCATGATGTGGTCGAGGTGCGCGTGCGTGAGGAACACGTCCAATTCCGTAGACTCCAACCGGCCCGCCACGCGAAACGCACTGCTCCCCGCATCAAACGCCAACCCCAACTCGGGCAGCAGCAAACAGGCCGTGTGCCGCCGCTCATTCGGGTGATAGCCGCCGGTGCCGAGAAATTGCAATCGCATCGTTCGCCCCCTGATTCAAAACGATGGCCGATGATAGGCAAGCGGTCGGCATCCCGGTAGCGGGAGCGACGGTTATCGATCGAAGAATCAGGTTTGTGATCGACGATCACGTTGGATGGACTGGCAGGATTGGATCGTTCGCCGGCGGGTGGTATCCATCTTCAACGTCCCTTTGGCGAACGCGAAGTACAAAGCCTTCGTGTCGCGAATCATTCATGTCGAGAGCTTGAACAGTCACGTTTCCGCAAGGCGTCAATCCAACGATGCTCGTCCTGTCGCGAGACCACGCAAAATGATCGCGCCATGCATCACGGCGCGGGTTGAACAATCGAACAGAGCGGCCCGATTCTTCATCCGCCACTTCGCAGCGGTTACCGCGTCTTTCGTTGCAGTTGCGGCATGCCAGTGCCAGGTTCTCGATTTCATCCGTGCCACCAGACGAGAGAGGGACGACATGGTCGATGGTGAAACGCACGAATTGCCAGCGTTCGTCGGCATGGCAGTATTCGCAAAGGAACCCTGCCCGCTGCCGAACCGCGCGACGTATGGCGTCTGACACTGCCACGGCAAGTCATCCTTGTTGGACGCGGCGGGCCAGGCGGTTGAAGCCGCTCAACAACTGGTCGAGACTGCAGATGGCCTCGTAGTCCCGCGCTTCGTCCTCGGTTTGCTGGCCCGCCTTTCGGCGTTCGAGCAACTCCTCAAAACGCGATTGCAGCGATTGGCTGGCCCGCAGAGTCCAAGTTGTCCCCTGCATCTCGATGGACACAGAACCCTCGGGCAAGCGTCCGATCAACTCGGACGATGGGGCGGGCAGGCTGAGCTCAGCGGAGGTGATGGCAGGAGCAACCATGGGGTGCCTCGTTTCCTCTTCGAATTCTGGTGATCACTGTGATCGCACAGAATCCAATCTCATGAGTGAAAGACGGGCGGGAGTGCCCGCCCCGCAGCTTCGTCCACGCCTCACGTCAGCTTGCGTTCGCGAATCCAGTCGGTGTGGGACATCTGGCCGCGGGGTTTGTCGGTTCGTTCGTAGGTGTGCGCGCCGAAGTAGTCTCGCTGGGCTTGCAGCAGGTTGGCGGGGAGTCTCGCGTTGCGGTAGCCGTCGTAGTAGCTGAGGGCCGCGCTGAAGACCGGGATCGGCAGGCCGAGTTGCACCGAGGTCGAGATGACTCGCCGCCAACTCGGTTGGGCTTTGTCGATCGCCGCGCGGAAGAAATCGTCGAGGAGCAGGTTTTCGAGCTGCGGGTTCTTGTCGAACGCCGCCTTAATGTCGCCGAGGAACCGCGACCGGATGATGCAGCCGCCGCGCCACAGCAGCGCGATGTTGCCGTTGTTCAGTTTCCAGCCGAACTCCTTCGCGGCGGCGTCGAGCTGCACGTAGCCCTGCGCATAGCTGCACAGCTTCGAGGCGTACAGCGCCTGACGCACGTCTTCGATGAACTGCGTCTTGTCGCCCGTGAACTTCGCGTCGGCCGGGCCTTTGAGAACGGAACTGGCTCGCACGCGGGCGTCCTTCTGGGCGGAGAGGCAGCGGGCGTAGACCGCTTCGGTGATGAGAGTCGTCGGCACGCCGAGGTCGAGCGCGTGTTGACTCATCCATTTGCCGGTCCCCTTTTGACCGGCGGTGTCGAGGATCTTGTCGATGAGGTACTCACCCGACGCCCCGTCCTTCACGGTGAAGATGTCGCGCGTGATCTCGATGAGGTAGCTCTCCAGCTCACCCTCATTCCATTTACTGAAGACCTTGTAGAGTTCCTCGTTGGTCAGCCCAAGCGTGTTCTTGAGGATGAAGTAGGCTTCGCAGATGAGCTGCATGTCGCCGTATTCGATCCCGTTGTGAACCATCTTGACGTAGTGCCCTGCCCCGGCCTCGCCGACCCAGTCGCAGCAGGGAATGTCGTTGTTCGGGCCGACTTTGGCCGAGATCTTCTGGAAGATATCCTTCACAAACGGCCAGGCATCGTGGTGGCCGCCGGGCATGATGCTCGGGCCTTTCAGCGCGCCCTCTTCGCCGCCCGAGACACCGGTCCCGATGAACCGCAGTCCGGCCGCTTTGATTTCTTTGTAGCGGCGGTTGGTGTCGACGAAGTCCGAGTTTCCGCCGTCGATGATGATGTTGCCGGGCGACAGCAGCGGCTTCAATTGTTCGATCACACCGTCGACCGGTGCGCCGGCCTTGACCATGATCATCACGCGCCGCGGGGCCTTCAGGCTGGCGACGAATTCTTCCAGCGTGTGATAGCCCTTGATCCGCTGCGGCGTTCCCGCGTGAACCTTGTCCGCCGGCTCGTTCTTCAGACCCCCGACAAACTCGTCGGTGGTCGCGGTCGTGCGGTTGTAGACGCCGACCGAGAAGCCGTTGTTGGCCATGTTCAAAACCAGATTCTGACCCATCACGGCCAGACCAACCAAACCGATATCGTGCTGCGACATGACTGTAAAAACGATCCTTTCCGAGGCAATTCCCATCCAACGCAACCAGCCCGACGGGGCCGGTCAATCTTCAAAGATCTGATTCACGGTGACTTGGAATCCGGGCAGGTGCTCATCGCCCGACAACACGTCAGTCCCCGCAAACAATTTCGGACGTTCGTTTGGCCGGTAGACCGTGACCGTTTGAAACACCGGCTCGACGATCCAGACCAAGCCCACACCGACATCAAGGTACTCGCGCACCTTGGCGATGATTTCATCCTGCTTGTCGCTGGGAGACAGAATCTCGACAGCAAGGTCCGGCGGTCCGTCAATCATGCGCGTGTCAACTTCACTGCGGGAGATGACATCATGGCTTGCATAGGCGACATCGATACCGACGGCGGAGCCCGGAATTCCCCGCAACACAAAGCCCGCCTCGCCGGAAAAAACTTTTCCCCGCGGCTTGGGCTGCGACATCACCCAATTGCCAATCAATCGGGCAATGGCCGCTTCGCACGAAGAGTGCCACTTGTTTCGCTTGGTCATCGGTTTTTCCCACAGCCGGCCCTGAATCAGCATGCGATCGACGCCGTCATCATCCGGAAGATCGAAGAACTCGTCGACCGTCATCAGCCGTTCGGAAACTTCTGGCAGAGTGGCAACCATCTCGACTCATCCCATTTCAATCGACAATCCAAGTCCGGTGGCAGACGCCGCGTCACCGTGAACACGCGGCGGGATTCTATTCGCTCTCCGGTTCAGACAGCAATTCCCGCCACGCGCTTCGCGGCAGGACAAGTACTATTGGGTGGCGGGACATCGGTTGGCTTATTCGTGTCTGTTGGTGTCGACATCATGAATCTTGGAAGATGTCGGCAACGCGAATGTTCAATCCGGGTAGGTGTGGATCGCCACGCAGTTGTTCGTCGCCGTGAAACAGTTCGGGGCCGGCATCATTCCGGTAAACCGTCACGGTTCGAAACCACGGTTCAACAATCCAGACCAGTTTCACATCGGATTCGAGATAATCCCGTACCTTGAGCAGAATGTCTTCCTGGGTGTCCGATGGGGACAAGACCTCCACCGCCAGGATCGGCGGACCAACCACGTACTTCGATTGCGGGTCTTGTTGCTGCAATGTGGCCGTTGAGAACAAGGCCACATCGATCCCGAACGAACTGCCAATCGCAGGCAATTCACAGCCGACGTCTCCCGTGAAGACTCGACCGAAGCCGGGGGTCCGTTCGAGCCAACTGGTCAGCATGTGACCGATCATGTTCGTGGCATCGGCGTGCCAGCGATTGCGCCTTGTCATCGCCTTCTCCCGCAACTGGCCGCGAATCAACACCCGGTCCAACGACGGATCGTCGGGCAGGGCATTGAACTCAATGATGCTCATCGGAGCTGTAGCAATCGACATGCGAGTCCCCAATCAAGGCATGTTGCGTGATCATCCGGCGAACCGAGCGAAATCTCAGCTCGGTTCGCTGACCTTGCGTCTACCGCTGAATTCGCGCCGAGCCTCCCTTGGCGAAGGCTTCCACTTGATCAACGGTCGCCATCGTGGTGTCGCCGGGGAATGTCGTCAGCAGGGCGCCGTGAGCCCAGCCGAGTTTGATCGCCTCTTCCGGTGACCGGCCGTTCAACAGGCCGTAGATGAAGCCCGCGGCGAAGCCGTCGCCGCCACCGACTCTGTCGTACACGTCCAGCGCGCAGGTCGGTGCCTGATACGTCTGTCCCTCGATCCAGCAGACGGCGCTCCAGTCGTGCCGGTTGGTCGAGTGGACTTCGCGCAGTGTCGTGGCGACCACCTTGACGTTCGGCAACTGCTTGACGACATCGGCCATCATCCCGAAGAACGCGGTGGGATCGAGCTTGGTCGCCGATTCCACGTCCTGGCCCTTCAGGCCGAGACCCTTCTGCAAGTCCTCCTCGTTGCCGACGAGGACATCGACGTGCTCGCAGATCCGTCGTAGCGTCGCTTGGGCGGTTTCCAGTCCGCCGGAGATTTGCCACAGCTTGGCGCGGAAGTTCAGGTCGAACGAGGTCACGGCCCCCGCGGCCTTCGCGGCCTTCATTCCTTCGATGACCAGTTCCGGCGTCGTCTTGGACAATGCCGAGAAAATGCCGCCGCTGTGAAACCAGCGGACGCCGCCGCCGAAGATCGACTTCCAGTCGAAGTCGCCGACCTTCAACCGGGCGGCCGCTTCGTTGCTGCGGTTGTAGAAGACCACGGGGGCTCGCACGCCCAAGCCTTGGTCGCTGTAGACGGTGGCCATGTTGGGACCGGTGACGCCGTCATGCTCGAACCGCTTGTAGAACGGCTTGACCCCCATCGCCCGCACGCGCTCGGCGATCAGGTCGCCGATCGGATAATTCACCATCGCCGAGGCGACGGCGGTGTTCATCCGAAAGCAGTCGGACAGGTTGGCTGAGACGTTGAACTCACCGCCGCTGACGTGAATCCGGCATTCGCTGGCCTTGCGGAACGGGATGATGCCGGGATCGAGACGATGGACGAGGGCTCCCAGCGAGAGGAAGTCGAGAGCACCTTGGGCGGGAATGTTCAGCATGCAGAATCCTTGGAGTGAAGTTTGCGAGTTCTTGTGTTGAATGACAATGCATTGCCTGCGTGGTCGAACGGCTCGCGGTTGTTCGACGTCGGCTCAGGCAAGTTTGTTCGTTGCCGCAGATGCCGCCGCTTTGCCAGCGGGCGTCACAGGCGGCTATGATATCGGCCGCTCGGGGCGAGTTCAAAAGCCCCGCGAACCTTTCTTCGTTTCGCTGGGTTACGTATCAACATCCGTTCTGGCGAGTCGCCGTTCCAAGGAACCCATCATGCCCTGTGTTGTCGTATCGCAAGTCCGGTCGTTTCTGCTTGTCGTGCTGACCGGAATGATGTTTGTCGCGGCGGCGACTCCGGTCCGGGCTGCCTCTTCGGACGAGGAAATCATTGCGAAGATCAATGAATTCCTGAAGCAGGCTTGGAAGGACAATGACGTGACGCCGTCGGAACGGGCCGACGATGGCGAGTTCGCACGGCGCGTTTCGCTCGACATCATCGGGCGGACGCCGTCGTTTTCCCGGCTGATGCAGTTTCTGGCGGACCCCAGCCCGGACAAGCGATCTCGGTTTGTCGATGAACTCTTGGACGACCCCGCGTACGGCGAGCACTTCTCCACGATCTGGGGCAACGTGCTGATCGGCCGTGCCAACAACCGGAGGACGAATCGCGGTGTGCTCGAACGCTGGCTGAAGCAGCAGTTCGACAAGAACGCCCCGTATGACCGAATCACGTTCGACCTGGTTTCCGCCGAAGGGGAAAGCACCAGGAACGGAGCCGTCGGCTTTCTGGCCGCACATCTGAACGACCAGGCGGTTCCCGCCACGGCCATCACCGCCCGCATCTTTCTCGGGATGCAGGTGCAATGTACGCAGTGTCACAACCACCCGTTCAACGATTGGAAACAGTCGCAGTTCTGGGGGATGAACGCCTTCTTCCGCGGCACGCGCCGGCAGGGGGCCGGTCCCAACAATCGCGACGAATTCACCCTGACCGACAACGAGGCCGAGAACATCGTGTTCTTCGAAAAGCGGTCCGGGTTGATGGAGGCGATCAGCCGGCAGTTCGTGGACGGCTCGCCGGTGGATGGCAATTCGTCCGACACCCCGCGCCTGCAGTTGGCGAAACTGGTCACCGATCC
>JANMLE010000326.1:0-3387 GCA_031372385.1 Planctomycetota bacterium
CCGTGTCAGGCCCTGACCGACCTGTTCACGATGCAGGAAGTCTTCGGCGACGTGCGCGGCAAGAAGATCGCGTTCATCGGCGACGGCAACAACGTCGCCAATTCACTGGCGATCGCCGCCGCGCAATGCGGTGCCTCGTTCGTCGTCTGCGCCCCCGAAGGCTACAAGCTCGGCGACAAGTTTCTTCAGACTTTGAAGAAGCGCATCCCCGCGGCCGACGTGACGCAGGCCGATGATTTCAAGACGGCCCTCAAGGACGCCTCGATCGTCTACACCGACGTCTGGACCAGCATGGGTCAGGAGGCCGAGGACTCGGAACGTCGCGCCGTCTTCCTGCCGTTTCAGGTCAACGCAAAACTGATGAAGCTCGCCCCGAAGTCGGCCCGCTTCATGCACTGCCTCCCCGCCAAACGAGGCCAGGAAGTGACCGACGAAATCATGGACGGCCCGCAGTGCATCGCCTTCCAACAAGCCGACAACCGCATGCACCTCGCCAAGGGGTTGATTTTGTGGGTGTTGGACGTGGCGATTAGCTGAGGCGGTTCGCTGTTTAGCCAGAGCAGAGTGGGCAATGCCCGCCCGACAGGACTCGATGATTCCGTTCCGTGGGACGTGACAATGCGAGTAGCGATCCGAAATCCCTATTCTCGTGCCTGTTGGATCTGTCTCGCACTGGGACTGGTCTTCCTCGCGATCGGACTGTCGCTGGTGGTTTTCCTGTCGCGGGACGAGGTCATGAACTGGAAGTCCCGAGAAGGCTTCATTGCCGTTGCGTTCGTGTCCGTCACATTGGCGATTGGCTTGCTCTTCGGTTCGTTCTTGGTGGGACTCATGGCCAGGCGCGTCAATCGGCTCATCGGTTTGATCCGAAGCGGGGACCATCTGGTCCGCTGGAGTTATCGTCCCGAGGAATGGCAGGCATTTCAGGTCGCCGAATCTCCCTTGCTGCGGCGAGATTTTCGCAATTCTGTGGTGATTCCGCTTTTGATCGGCATCCCGATCGGCCTGCTGTTGCTCATCATCATGGTGTTCTCGAAGAACAATCCTGATACCCGTGGCTTGCTCTTCACGGTCCTCGGAACGTGTGCGTTCGTGGCGCTGTTGCTTGGTGGAGCGTATTACTCCCGAGTGATCCGCCGACGTGACTGGGGCCGGGAACAAACACATTCTCCCCCAGACAGCTACCTGCATCGCGAATTCGTGTACGCGAACGGCGAATTCCTGTTTGGAGTGTTCAATCAGCGGTTGATTGAGGTCCAAATCTTGCCGGAGGATCCGGCTCGGATCGAATTCACCGTCCGAAGCCATGCGCCTCGCGGCGGCGAGATGCTGGAAACGCGCCGCGTGCTCGTTCCCGCCGGACAACAGAAGCAAGCCGGCGAAGTGGTCGCCGAGATTCGTGCGGCTTGGCGTTTGAATTGAGTGAATCCTGGGTCACACTGCCGAAGGTGAGGCGGGAGAAGTGAATGAAATGCGAGACGTTTTTCGTTGACGGGCTGATAGGATTTGCGGAGCTACGAAATGACCAACGAAATCAGGAACGGCCCGCAGTGCATCGCCTTCCAACAAGCCGACAACCGCATGCACCTCGCCAAGGGGCTGATCCTGTGGGTGTTGGAGGTTGCAATCAGTTGAACGTGGCAGACCGTGGAGTTGCGAATACGACCATCATTGGGTGCCGTTCGGGAAACGCATGCGGGGCGGTATTCGGAGTGGCCGGTACCAACGCTTCCGGCTGCCGGGGTGGTATCAGCCACGTCTGTGATCTGCGTAGTTTCGCAACCCCGCTTATCTCGGAGTACTTTTGATGTTGAAACCAATTTGGGTCTGGTTATTCCTACTGACGGGCATGACGGCGAGTGCGCAAGTGGGTCATCCGCTGACGTTGCGCGAGACGATCCACCAACCGGAAGGAGTAACGAGTCCACGCGAGAAAGCGGTCTATTCGGAAGAGTCCGGCGTCGCGATGATCGGCTTTTACACAGCTTCCAGCGACAACGGAGTGACGTGGCGGCGGCAGGTCATCACGCCTCGATTCATTGACGGGATCCCCTCCGGCTGGCGTCGAGCGTTCTCGAATCCACCCTGGCGAGACCCGGTGAATGGAAACATGCTTCTGCTGTTGAACAGCATTGACCGACCAATTGACCGGGCAGTTCGAGAGCCGGATGAAGCGTTTCATTGGGGATATCTTCGGTATGCCGTTTCCAAAGACGGCGGCAAGAATTACACGATCAACGAGCCCATCATCCAGAGTGGGCCTCAATTCACCAACGATCATCCGCTCGACGATGTGTATCTCGGCGTAAACGGCTACATGCAAGGTGATCTCGGAAACGTCACTGTCCGAGCCCGATCAGGTGCGTTGCTGGTTCCCATTCAGGTCGCATTACGGGGCGAAGATGGTGCTCTCGACATGCCGGGCGGTGGGTCGAACTACAGTTACGCCCGCGTCCTGCACGGCGTCTGGCTGCCAGATGGACGGATCAAATGGGATGTCGGCCCAAGGATCATGGGGGATCCAACGGCGACATCACGCGGGCTGATGGAGCCGACGCTGATCGAGATGCCGAACGGCACTCTCTTCATGCTGTGTCGCGGCTCGAACGGGTGGAGGCACGATCCGAAGAACCAGTGGCCTTCGCGGAAGTGGGCGGTCAACTCCGGCGATGGCGGCAAGACGTGGTCTAAGCCAATCGATTGGCGGTACGACGACGGTGGCGAAATCTTCTCACCCAGTTCGATGTCGCGGTTGATTCGACATTCGTCGGGGCGCGTGTTGTGGATCGGGAACATCAACCCCACGAACTGCCAGCGAAATGATCCCCGCCATCCACTCGTGATCGGCGAGGTGTCACCGGTGAATCTCCAGTTGATCCGTAAGACTGTTTTGACTTTGGACAAGCGGACTGAGGCGGATGTCACGGGGCTGAATCTGTCGCACGTCTGGGCCTACGAAGACCGCGTGACGGGTGAGATTCGGGTTGTCCTGCGACGGTACGATGGGAACTACCGCACATTTCACGGCGTCGATTTTGTGGTCGGACTCTGATCGTTCAATGGCGGCACAAGGCCAATGGCACACACTTTACTAACCCGACGCGTGCGCGAGGGCGGGCGACAGCGGTCATTCCCCGCCATTCCAGCGCGTACGCTTCGGGTGACTTGGCTAAGGCGAGTGCCATTGGGGGGCAGGCAGTCCGCAGAAAAAGATCTCCCCGTGATTGGAGGGTTGGGTGGTGTTGTCAAGAAGTTCGCGGCGGGGTGGGCCGGGGGGGGGGGGCGGTTGTACCAGCCCCCGGGGGTTGCGAAAAAAAACCACCCCCGCCCCCCCCCCCCCACAATAAAAGACACCCCCCCCCAAACCGCCCCGAAAAGTACCAACAA
>JANMLE010000329.1:0-4178 GCA_031372385.1 Planctomycetota bacterium
GCGGACTCCTCGCGAACCGGCTATGGTTCGGCTTCCAGACTGGCCACGCGGATCTCTTCACCGGCCTCGACTTGGACCGACGGACTGTGACATTGCGGACAGACAAAACGAAACGACTGCACGGGAAACGTTGTACCACACGCGGAGCACCGGGCCGTCAATGGAACGACGGTCACTTCGATCCGCACCGGGTGGTCCCAGCATTGCGGGGCCAGCTCGTCGAATGCCAACTCGACCAACTGCGGTTCGACGCCCGAGAACTCACCCAGTTCCAATCGGACGATGTGAATGCGGCCGAGCTGGCGGAGGCGGGCCTCTTCGCACACCTGTTCGATCAGCGATTTGACCAGCGAACGTTCATGCACGGTCGCGTCCCCACAACTGCTCGGCCACCTCGATCGCGGCCCGTTCGACATCGGCTGACGGGGGACTGCCGGGGGACCAGACCGCGCCCTCGATCGTCCAGATCTCGACGATCTGCGGCAGGCGTCCCAATTGTTGTCCCAGTTCGAGGACTTCGCGCAGTGACAGATCGTGCGAACCGGAATGTCGCGTGATGATGAAATGATCCGACGGCCAGCGGCAGTGGCTGACGTCGCCCGGCGCTCCCGATCCGCGGCAGGCATCGCAGAGGATGAGCGACTGCTGCGGGTCGCTGACATCCAGCAGATCGACCGGGTGCAGGATGCGTGTCAGTCGGGCCGCGGGAAAGTTCCTTTCGCGCAGCCGGTCGAGCACCAGCCAGCCGGCTTGGTCATCACCGTGATGGCTGCCGAGTCCCACGACGAGCGGCCATGTCACGGCAGTTCCTCCCAGCGGACTTTCAGAAAGTGCGTCGAGCAACTGATGCAGGGATCGTACGTCCGGACCAACCGCTCGCAATCGGTGGCGAGTTCTTCACGGCCGGACGTTGTCGGCATGCGCACGGTCAGGTAGTCGGCCACATCGCGTTCGATCTGGCCCTGGTTCTGCGATGTCGGGGGGATGATCCGCGCGGAGATGATCTTGCCGGCGGAGTCGATCGCGTAGTGGTGAAACAACAGACCGCGCGGCGCTTCGGTCGCGGCGCAACCTTCTCCCGCGCGCGGCACGTAATCGATGCGCGTCGGGCCGGCCGGCTGGTAATCCTTCAGAATGGACAGCGCTTCCTCGTAGGCATGAACCAGTTCCAGCCCGCGGGCGATGATGCTTTGAAACGGATTGCGGCAGTTGGCCGGAAAGACGATCTCGTCCGCGACCCGGCGGGCCGAGGGTGACAGTTGTTCACGGTTGAGGTTGACGCGCGCGAGCGGCCCCAACAGGTACGACGATCGATCCTCTCGACGGACCGCGTGCAGCGCGGTCGAGTGGGCGACGTGATGCTCGACGAAATGGTCGTCGTATTTGGAGACCGGGATTCTCAGTCCGCTGCTGGCGACGATGTCACCCACGTTCATCGCGTATTCGTCCGGATGGCTGAGCGCGACGAAGTCGTACGGCTGCTGAAACTCGGGGAACGAAAACGACGCGACCCAGCGCGTCGCCTCGATTGCCGCCTGCAACCCCCATTCGAAATCGGGGATCAGCCGCGTCAGTTCTTCGCGGCGCGGCAGGCGGTGGAAGCCGCCGACCGTCACGTTGATCGGATGAATGGCCCGGCCTCCCAACGCTTCGAGCAGCCGGTTGCCAAACTTCTTCAATTGCAGGCCGCGGCGGACTTCGTCGGGAAACCGTTTGGCGAGTTCAATGCCGCTGGCCGCTCCGAAGAAGTCGGGCGCATGCAGCAGATGCACGTGCAGGCCGTGACTCTCGATCCACTCGCCGCAATACAGCAGACGCCGCAACCGGCGGATCTCGGGAGTCACTCGCACCTGCAGCGCGGCCTCCAGCGCGTGGACGGAGCTCATCTGATACGCCACCGGGCAGATCCCGCAGATGCGCGCGGTGATGTCGGGGACGTCTTCGAGCGGGCGTCCCCGCAGCAGGGCTTCGAACAATCGGGGCGGCTCGAAGATGTTGAGCTGCACCGTCTCGATCGTACCGTCCTTCGTTCGAACGGTGACGCCCCCTTCCCCTTCGACGCGGGTCAGGATCGGAACATGGATGGTTTCGGAGGGATTCAAATTGGGTGCCTCGGGGTCGCCGATTGACGTTTAACCGCTACGCCAACGGCGTGCGCGCGGTCAACGGTTCACTCCCGCTCGCGCGCACGCCGTTGGCGTAGCGGTTAAACGAAAACGTCTTACTTTGTGCCGCGCGAGGTATACCGCATTTGGCTGCCAATCCGAAAGACGCCGGGATTCAAAGTGCGGAACGAACGCAGCCCGGTCGTCTGTTGCCGACTCCGGGGACGTCAGGACTTGGGGCGGGAGTTCAAACTTGTTGACGCCGCCCCCGTGTGATTTAAGAGTCCTCTGAGTTATCATCGCCGCGGTGCGTGGCTGCCCTTGTGGTGCGAATCAGGATCGTGCGAACGATCACCCATCGTGAGTCCTTGGAAAACGACATGACATCGCCTTCCGAACCGTCGCGTGTGAATGAACAGGATTCGCGCCGCATCGACGCCGATCATCCAGCGTCATCCGGCAGCGCGCCGGTGGCGAACGTTGACACGTCGGCGATCGATCAGACCATCCTGGCGGGGCTCGGGCAACCGACGAACGACGCGACACTGCACGCCGCTCCCGATCCCAAGGCGCTTCCCGAGCAGTTCGGCCGCTACCGCATTGAACGGGAGCTCGGACGGGGCGGCATGGGGGCGGTTTATTTGGCCCACGATCAGCAACTCGACCGCAAGGTGGCGCTGAAGGTTCCCATCTTCAAGGACGACGATAGTGAGGCGGTCGAGCGGTTTTACCGCGAGGCCCGCGCGATGGCGACCATGCAGCACGCCAATCTGTGTCCGGTCTACGATGTCGGCCAATTTGAGCGGTGGCACTTTCTGACGATGGCGTACATCGACGGCCAGTCGCTGTCGCAGCACGTGAAATCATCCGGTCCGCTGGCCCCGGTTCAAGCGGTGGCATTGTTGAAGAAGGTGGCACTGGCGTTGCAGACAGCGCACGAATCGGGAATCGTGCATCGGGATCTGAAGCCGGCCAACATCATGCTGACCAAAGCCCACGAACCGATCATCATGGACTTCGGATTGGCCCGGCGGCAAAAGATCGGTGAGGCCGAGCTGACCCAGGCCGGCGCGGTTCTCGGCAGTCCGGCGTACATGGCACCCGAGCAGGTCGAGGCGCGGCATCAGGAAATCGGACCGGTCACCGATGTGTACGCAATGGGAATCATTTTGTATGAGTGCGTCACGGGCCGGCGGCCGTTCGAAGGATCGCCGGCATCGATCTTTGGACAAGTGGTGTCGCGCGAGCCCGACCCGCCGTCGAAGGTACGACCGGAACTGCCCCCTGAGATTGACGCGATTTGTCTGAAGGCCATCTCCAAGTCGCCGTCGCAGCGGCACCCATCGGCTGCGGCCTTCGCCGACGATCTGTCACGGCTGATGGACGGTTCCAGTGACATGGCCCTCACGATGAGCTTTCGTCCCGATCCCAATTCCGTCACGATTCCGGCGCCGGGCGGCGACAGCTCGTCATTCAGTCGTTCGCGCCGCGAGGCCGAGCTGCGCCAGGTCACAGTCGCCATCTTCAACTATGAAACCGATGACAGCTCGATCAACCAAAGCTCGTCGTCGCATTCGGAGTTTCTGCACGAGGAATCCCAATCGTTCGCGTCGTTCGTCAGCGAGGAAGTTTCACGGCTCGGTGGAGTGACGGTGGTGAGTTCGGGCCAGGAGGTGATCGCGTGTTTTGGATATCCCCAGGCGTTTGAAGACGCGCCGCAGCGCGCCGTGCGGGTGGCGTTGCAGGTCCTGCGGGATCTGGCGGCGACCGGCCCAGACAATCGGGGCCTGCCCTCGGCGAGCCAGGTATGGGTCGTCGTGCATTCGGGCGAGGCGGTGGCCGAGGGGCTCGCCGGTCCCGAAGGATCGGGAGTCTCGCTGGTCGGCGAAGCGCGCAACACGGCGATGCGACTGAACACGATCGCCGAACCGGGAACAATCGTCGTCAGCACGGCCACGCACCAGCGGGTGGCGTTGTACTTCGAGTGCGAGTCGCTCGGTGCGCAGCGCGTGCGCGGCATGACTCAGCCGGTCGAACTGTTCAAGGTGACGAAGGAAGCGGCGTCGCGGAACC
>JANMLE010000363.1:0-2470 GCA_031372385.1 Planctomycetota bacterium
CGTCCGTGGTTTCCAGTTGGGATTCGCCCGGACGAGGCGTCCGAGCGACGTTCTTCAACGGGCTGTCACCCGATTTCCAATTGCACCCGCGAACCACCGAGCCAGGCTCATTCGTATCGACACAACTTTCGGGCCGCGTGCGATTCAAGGCCAGGTGCAAATGCAACCTGCGGTCAGGCAGATTTCCGCTCGCGTCCCATTCGCTGGCTCCCTCGATTCGCTGTCGATCTCTCCGTCAGGACGAAGAGGCGACAGCGAATTGAGGGAGACAGCGAATGTCAGAATCGCAGACGCACTCCAAAGGACAAGCATCGAACAGGGACTCGATCGTCGAGTTGTGTAGAGACCAATGAGCTTGCCTCGATGGTTTGTGAGCTTTCGAACTACGCGGCGCATTGTCTCAAGCGAGTTCGTAGTGCATAGGCCCTTTTCCGCCGAGACAAGCTCGGCGGGGTTTGTGCCATCCTCAGCCGCAAGAGTCATGAGCGAGGCATCGGACATCGGTTGACAAGCGGACGGAAGACGGCGCGGGTGGAAGACTGTTCGTTCACTCTCCCGGTTCCGTCCGCGGCTTGGCTTGCAGTTCTCCAAACACACGCGATACAGTTTCGTCCGCTTCCACGTACTGGTGTGAAGCGGGCCGTGCCGATCTGGCGCGGCGTTTGGGGTCGGTTGTTGACAGCATCACTTCAATTCGTGACGGCATCACTTCAGTCAGCGTTTCATTTCTCCCCGTGGCGACTCGCTCTTTCAGGGAACATCGATCATGGTCCTGGCACATTGGCTCGATCGGTTGGCGGCCGGATTGTTCAAGCTGGCGAAACGGGGGGGGCTGGAGTGAGGCGCGGCGCGCGGCCGCGCGGGCGGCGGCGGGATGATTTCCTCGTGCCGGCGTTGGAACGGCTGGAAGACAAGCGGTTGCTGAGTGCGATCACGCTCGGCGATGACAGCTTTCAGATGCAGCAGGGCTCGCAGGGCACCACGCAAGTCGTACAGTGGGACGTGTTGGGCAATGACTCCAGCGCGGCGGGCAGGGCTGGTGATCACTTCGGTCGCGTCGAATGGCGCGGGGAGTGCCTGGGTCACGTCGGGCGATCCGGATGATCCGCTCAGTCACGACACGTTGTCGTTCGAGCTCGATCCGGCGTTTGTCGGGTCGGACTCAATCACGTACACGGTCAGCGACGCGGATGGGGACCAGGCGACGGGGACGGTTTGGGTGACGGTCACGGGTTCCGGTGACGGCGGGCCGCTGACGCTCGCCGAGCAGTTGCAGCAGTTGACGCTGCAGGCGGCGAAGGCTCAGGCGGATCTGGCGGCGGGCCAGACGAAGTTTGACGGCGCGATCTCGGGGGCGCAGTCCAAGCTGAAGCAGCAGCAGGCGGCTGACGAGAAGAAGCACGCGGACGCGTTGGCGGCTGCCCAAAAGAAGCTCGATGACAAGGTCAGCGCCGGACATGACAAAGCGATCGACGCGCTGAAGGCGGCCGACACCGCGTACCAGCAGGCGCTGACCGAGCGACTCGACTCCGCCGCGACCGCGATTGCGACCGGACAGGACACGCTGGTGTCGAAGGCCACCGCGGCCGATCACCTGTATCAGGCGCAGCATCAGGCGGCGGTCGACGCGGCCACGTCGGCGCTCGACTCCGCGACCGCGACGCTGGCGGCGGCGCATGAGGCCGCGCAAGCCGCCGCGGCCGATCAGATGACTGCGGCCGAGACGGGCTGGAACACCGCGGTGACAGACGCTTCGACGGTCTTCGAGACGACCTATCAGGCGACCGAAGCCGCGTTGACGGCGGCGGCGGATCAGGCGGTCACACTGTTCGGGACGGCGACCGAGGGAGTCGCGTCGTCGTTCTCCACGGCGCTGACGACGGCAGTCAGTCAGCGCGATGCGCTGCTGGCCGGTTTGTCCGGCGCGAGTTACGTGACCACGTTCAGCGACCCGGTCTTCACCGCGGCGATGGCGGCGGCTGACACGGCGTTGAATGACGCGATCACCGCGGCGCGGGCCAATCTTCAAGGCCAATCGACCACCGCGATGAACGGCTACAACACGGCGACTCAGACCGCGGCCCATGATTTGACGACGGGCGACGAGAACGCCACCACGCAACTCGGCACGGATCTGCACAACGCCGATGTCGCCGAGCAGACGGCCATTCACAATGTGCAGACTGATTACGACGCGGCCGCCGCACTGGCCGAAACCGCGTACGACCACAGCGTCCCCGGCGCGCACGACGATCTGGTCGCCGCCGTGACCGCAGACGAGGGCGCACTGGAAACGTCGGTCAATCTCGCGGAATCCCAATTCGAAACGGACGCGAAAGAGGCGCTGGCCAAGTACACGGCGTGGGTTGCCGAGGCGTTCGGCTCGCCGGGGAGTTCCACTCCGACGACGACCGGCACCACCACTACCGGCACGACGACGACCGGAAGTGCGATGACCGGCTCGACGACC
>JANMLE010000366.1:0-1640 GCA_031372385.1 Planctomycetota bacterium
AAAGACCTTCAACTCCGGACCCAGTTTCCGCAACGACTTCGCATCCATGCTCGATCTCCCGTATCCCCATCAGGGACACGGGTTATGCCAACATTTTCAAAACGCGAACAGACCAGGTTAGCGCTGTAGGTCTACGCCGGCACCATTTAGCGAAACAAATCCCGGAAGAACACTATCTGCCGTCAACCCCAAGTTTTCATCAGCCCAGGGCCACCCCGCCCACGGCGATTGTTCGGACAGCAACTTTCATCACAAACAACCGCGCCAGATGAGCCATCAATCAAGCGAAGTCCCCAACCCCCACCGCGATCGACTCATTCGTATCGACACAACTTTTGGGCCGCCTGCGATTCAAGGCCAAGTGCGCATGCCACCTGCGGTCAGGCCGATTTCCGCACGCGTCCCATTCGCTGGCTCCTTCAATTCGCTGTCGATCTCTCCGTCAGAACGACGAGGCGACAGCGAATTGAAGGAGGCCGCGAATGTCAGAATCGGAGACGCACTGCAAGGGACACGCATCGAATCCGCCAACACGTAACAGCAGTCAGGACAACGACAGTGCCATTCCTGTCGGGGCCGTTTGTTACGGGACGGTCGCGATGAAAATCGGCCTCCATTGAGGAGGCCGATGTGGGCGACAGAACAAACGCGGGGGGAGCGGAATTGACTCCCCCCGATTCATTCGCTCAGGCGTCGACGCCGAGCAACCGGCAGGCGTCTTCGTAACCGGCGGCGCGGAAGCCGTGCTTGTCGTCGCGGTTGTAGCCGTAGCAACTGGCGGTCACGCGGGACAACGCGACGACCTGCCGCCAGCGGAAGGCTTGTCGCGTCGTGCGATATTCTTCCCGCACGGTGTGGTAGTACTTCTCGGCATGCAACCGGCCGTCTTCGCTGATGGCGTACTTCAGCATCAGTTCGAAGACGGGATCGACCCCGTAGCCCCGTTCGCCGTAGATCTGAATGGCCGCCGTGGCGCGGCCCTGATCGTTGTTGCGGATCGCGTCTTCGGTCTCAGCCAGCAGTCCCTTGGCATCCTCAACCTTGACGAGCGCCCGGTGCTCATCGGTCGGATACGCGGGTGTCTGGAACGGAGCCGACTGAACACCGGCGTGGTAGGCCGCAACGATCAGGCCCGAGACCGCATGCTTCGGTTCGGCGATGCGCGACATGTTGCGCCAGGCATTCGTGGCATCGGACGAGTGGACGCCGGCCGAATCGCCGTGTGTTCGCCACTTGTCCCCACCCTGCCGCAGCACGTACAGGTTGGAGGCCATCGAGATCGCTTCACCGACGACTTCCGGATCGATCCCTTCGGCGAGTGCCGCGGCGGCGGCTTCGGCAGCGCGGTCGCGCGGTCCGTTGTAAATCGCCAGGCAGAGAGCCTCGACCGCTTCATCACCGGGATCGCGTTTGCCCAGCGTCTTGCCCGCCAGCTTATATTGGTCGAGCAGCTTTGGCATCAGCGTTCGGATCGGCGATTCCGCGTACTTCCTATCAATCCGATTCCGCTCGGTATTGGCACAGTACCGCACGCACTGGCGCAGCAGCGAATACGAGTATTCCTTGCCGAGCAACCCGACCAGCCCGTACGTCCGGTGGGCGAACACGAACCGGTGGACGTCCATGTCATCCTGCATGGC
>JANMLE010000389.1:0-4185 GCA_031372385.1 Planctomycetota bacterium
ACGAATGAACCGCATCACGGCTCGACAACTGTGACACCGTCTCCTGCTCCCGCAACGCCGCGATCGCAACCTTCGCCTTGAAACTCACACTGTGTGACTGACGCTTGCCGGCCATCTCGCTCCTCCCAAATTAGAACTCAGGAAAACCACCTTATTTCCTGGTCCAGTGTTTGGGGTCCACCGTACGAAGGACGCAGACACGGACCCGCTCCCGATTCATTCACGGGATTGACCGCCCTCCGGGGAATCTGGAAGATTGACACACGTTGCAACCATCCGTCTCCAGTGTTTGAACCAGTAACCTCCAGTCAACGTCGCTGACATGAACTTCGACCATCTTTCCATTGATCGGCATCAAGACAGGTTCTGTCAGTGTCTGTTTGCGTTGCTGGCGGCATGTGGCCTGGCCGGGTGCAACTGGTCGACGACAATGGCCGTCGAGAGTTCGGTCGACGCGACGAACGGATCGGTGCCGGACAGCGCCGCGACTCCCGCAGCCAAGTCTCCCATTGAACAGTCGCCGGCCGAACCGCCTGACGAGAACGGCCGGCTGAAAGCCAAGCTGACGACAGTGGATCGCACCCAATTGGTGGGAACGTGGAAGGACTCGTTTTTCGGCGCGCGGACGTTGACGCTGAATGCGGATGGCACCGCCCGGATGGTGCTCGACCTCGACTTCGCCGGACGGTTGATGTACGGCAGTCGGCTCGATTTCGACATGACGTGGTCGGTCGAAGGAGCCACGGTCTCGATCGACATCATCAAGGGAACTCCGGCCAAGGCCGCCAAATCCTTGATGCAAACCTGGGGCAGCCGCTACGAATACCTGCTCGATTGCGTGGAGGATCGCCGGATCGAAATGCGGGACTGGGACGGTTCGATGAACTACACGCTGCGGCGGATTTCCGACGACAAATAGCCCGCCATTTCCCCATGGGATTCGTGCTTCTTTCGATCCGCGGCCTCCCCACCGCGAATCCGTCCGCTCGCCCCGCGGTCAACCTGCGACCGCAACGTGCGCGACTTTTCGCCCTCACTTGTCCGCCGTCGACGTCCACCGCTAGACTCTGCCACCCGCCGCATTTGGCGGGCTCGGGTGGTTTCTGCAGAACATGGCAGGGGATGATCGTTGATGGGCGACTTGAATTGTCTGACGGACAGTACGACCGATTGGCAGGAGTTGGCCGATCGGATCCTGGCAGGACACGAACTGACGGCCGACGAGGGTCTGTCGATCCTGCGGTCGGACGACGATGACCTGCTCGATCTGCTCGCGGCAACCTACCGCGTCCGGAGGCGGCACTTCGGTCGGAAGGTCCATCTGTACTTCCTGAAGAACGCCAAGAGCGGTCTCTGTCCGGAAGATTGCGGCTACTGCTCGCAGTCGATCATTTCCGAAGCCGAGATCCCGCGGTACGCGCTGCTGAACGAAGCCAAGCTGATGGAGGGTGCCGAACGGGCCGTGGCGTCGCAGGCCCGCACCTATTGCATCGTCGCTTCCGGCCGTGGCCCCAGCAACCGCGAGGTCGACCATATCGCCAGCACTGTCACGAAGATCAAGGACAAGTACGGTCTGCACATCTGCTGCTGCCTTGGCCTGCTCGATGAAGAACAGGCCCAGCGTCTGAAGGCGGCTGGGGTCGACCGGATCAACCACAACCTGAACACCAGCCGCGCGTTCTACGACCAGATCTGCAGCACGCACAGCTACGACGACCGACTCAACACCCTGCAGGCGGCGCGCAAGGCGGGCATGGAGCTCTGCAGCGGCCTGATCGTCGGGATGGGTGAGACTGATCAGGATCTGGTCGAAGTCGCCTTCGAACTGCGCTCGCTGGGAGTCCATTCCACTCCGGTGAACTTCCTCCACTCGATCGACGGAACCCCGCTCGAACGCAAGTGGGATCTGAATCCCCGCTACTGCCTAAAGACGTTGTGCCTGTTCCGCATGGCAAGTCCGGCGGTCGAACTGCGGATCTCGGGCGGACGCGAAGTCAACCTGCGTTCGATGCAGGCGATGGGCCTGTACGCCGCGAACTCGATGTTCGTCAGCGACTACCTGACGACCAAAGGCCAGCCGGCCGAGGACGATTTCCGAATGGTCGAAGATCTCGGCTTTGAAATCGTGATCGGCGACCACGAGGCCCACGCCGCCTGGAAGTCCGCGCAAGAAGCGGAAGCGGTCGTGTGAAGGTGTGACCGTAGGACAGGTTTCTTACTTGTCCACGCCAATCCGCGATGCCAATGCCTTTTCCGTCAACCGAGTGGTCATCGCCGCATCACCCGTCGCGCATCTCGGTGGCCTCCGATGACTGCCACCGGTTTCCAATCAACCCCGCCCCGACGCTTGAAGCCCAGGCATACGGACAGTAGAATCCCCGCCGCCCGGCCCCTATAGCTCAATTGGTAGAGCAAATGACTCTTAATCATTAGGTTCTTGGTTCGAGTCCAAGTGGGGGCAATCGCCGTTTGTTTGAGTCGGAAATAGACGCACGAACAATCCGAATCGAAAGTTCGGATGCCTGACGACGTTCGTCATTGCGGCCGAAAACCCAGTTCACTCGCGGAACAGTTCCACGAAATGAAGGGAAACCCGCACATGGCACTCACAAAAGAACGTCCTGCCGTCCTGCTTGGTGCATGTGCAAGGTGGCCAAGCCCGCATCCGAATTGACGGACGCGTTCATCTGCTCGGTCCGTACAGTTCCGACGAAAGCCGAATCAGGTAGGAGGAACTTTCGAGCAGGGCGGCGGCAGGGTTGTCGGTCGATCCGATTGGCGGCAAACGTGGAACAACTTCCACGATTCAACCGGGTGATGATGCCGGGGCCGTCCGTGGTGGAGTTGCTGCTCGGGTACTGGCATCACGCCAACCAGTACGACCGCAAGCCGGATGGCACGCCCACGAGCGAGATTCACTGCCTCAAGTCCGCCATCGCACCGATGCGGGAACTGTGCGGATTGACGCCCGCGGCATCGTTCACGCCGCTGATGCTCAAGGCCGTCCGGGAGAAGTACATCGCGGCAGGGTGAGGATGTCGGCTGGCTGCCGTGCAACCAGTGTTTCAGCGGGTGGAACGGCGACGGAATCGCCGCGTTGCAGCGGCTGACCGGCGACGACTTCACAGACACGATTGCCAAGCTGGCCGATCACCGGCACATTGCAAACGGACATCCGCACGCGAACTGCCACGGCAAGGCCTCCGTCGAACTGGTCTGCCTGTCTGAGAAGATCGATACCACCAGCGCGGCGGGCAAGATGATGTTCCGCATGTTGGCGGTACTGGCCGAATTTGAACGGGACCAGATCAGCGAACGGACGACAACCGCCATGCGCTTCAAAGCATCGCAGGGCCAGCGGGTTGGAAAAGTCCCGTTTGGCCACGACTTGGGCGCGGACGGAATTGCTCAGGTGGCGAATCCTGTGGAACAGCAGGCAATCGCAATCATCAACGAATTGCGGGCCAGCGGCGTTTCCCTGCGGAAGATCGCAGTGGAACTGACAGATCGGGGAATCCCCACGAAAGCGGTCCGCGAGTGGACTCCTTCGACCATCCAGCGGATCGTCAACCGCACCGCAGCGTAAGGGTGGCGGAATTGCTCGAACGTCTCCGGGTTGTTCTGCGGAACGTTCCCAGCGATCGGACGGACGCACTTGTGGAGCGAATGGCAATGCAGGATTTAGAGGCGGTTCTCCGGAAGGCCATCAACGACAGCGGGAAAATCCACGATGCCATCGGGAAGGCGGCGGCATCCCGGTGCGCGAGCTCGATGCGCTCGGCAACGACTGGAAGATCATGCCGGGACTGCGTGCCGCCTTGTTCGAGAAGTTCAACCGCCCCGGCTACTGCCAGTTGCGGCTCCCCATCGCCGAGGTGAAGCCTGCCATCTTCGGCTACGCCGAGTTCACCGCGTTTCACGCATCCGCCAGCTCGCCGAACGCTAAGGACCGTTCGAGAAGTTATTGTCGTGGATCGCTCCGCGATCCAACGTTCTGATCGCGGAGCGATCAGCGACAATGCGACAGTGAATTCTCGAACGGTCCTAATTCTACTGTGAGGCTTTCGTGGAATGGGAATCTGGGTAGTTCACTTGCGGTTGAATGGGGCGATTGCGTCGCTGCCAAAAATGCCCATGTTTCCAATGTGTGCTGTCGGTTCATGCCGGAAACGCGATCCGTCACAG
>JANMLE010000435.1:0-3941 GCA_031372385.1 Planctomycetota bacterium
CGTTGTTCAGACTGGCCGCCGTCATGAACTGTTGAACACCACCGGGTGCCGCGAGAAATCGCCACCACCAGAGCCGCGTTCCCGTCCGAACGCCGCGCCCCGCCCCATCACCAACCCACCGGTTCCGCGAACCACACAGGCCCGCCCCTGACACAACCCCACCGCCGAATCCCGCACCGACAACCTCGGCATGCTCGACGTACGCGCTCGCGCACGATACAAAAAAACCAACGAGGGCTGCTTGTTTAAGGTCTAACGCAGTTTGCCGTCAAACGACGCGGGATGGCGACTGCCGGTTGGTCGTTATGAACGCGACGGGTGAAGCGCAGTCGGGTCGTGCGACTGATGATTCTCCAATAGCTCGCGAGTCTCACTCACCGCATTGGTTCAATCCGCCCCATCGAATGCGCGGGGGCTGTGTCGCCACGTTGTTCTTGTTCGACGACATTTGAAAGGCAAGCATGCTTCGATTATTCCAAAGAGCTCGTCTGCTGTTGATCTGTCTGTCGCTCGCGGCGTGCCAAAGCGGCAAGCCTGAGTCCAAGAAATACCCCGTCAGCGGTACGGTGACCGTCGATGGCCAGCCCCTGGCCGAGAACGGCCTGATCCACTTCAAGACGATCGCCACGGGTGCCATCAGTGGCTTCGACATCAAGGCCGGGAAATTCAGCGGCTCGACCGAACCGGGGGATCGCCGGGTCGAAATCGTGGCCTACCGCATCAAGACCGTGGACTCCGGCGGCATGAAAAGCGATGTCAAGGAGAGCCTGATTCCCGCCCGGTACAACACGGACAGCACGCTGACCGCCAAGGTCACTCCCGAAGGCCCCAATCAGTTCACGTTTGAGCTCACCTCGAAGTGACCCGCACGGAATCTCAAACCGCTCCACTTCTGCGAGCTCCGCGCGTCAACTTCCGCGCGGTGACAACGGTGAACGGCCTGTTTGGATGCGGTTCCGCAGCGTGCGAAGACGGTGTTTCTTGCCGGGCCGGGTGTTCGCGGCGTCCATCGTGGCATCGAAGCCGGTGGCTGGGTAGCCTGCTCACATGCCACCAACATTCGTCACCAGCCATCGCGTGGAGTTCTTCGAGACCGATCTCGCGGGGATCGTTCATTTCGCGAACTATTACCGGTTCATGGAACAGGCCGAGCACGCGTTGTTTCGGTCGCTGGGACTGAAGATCCACGACACCCTGCCCGACGGCACCGTGTTCGGCTGGCCGCGGGTCGCCGCCAGTTGTTCGTTCAATGCCCCCGCGCGGTACGGGGACGACGTCGAGATCCGCGTCACCGTCGTGCGGCGCACGAAGCGGTCGCTCACCACCACGTACGATTTTCGACGCGGGGAAACACTGCTGGCCACCGGTGAGATGAAGACCGCGTACTGCATCGTCCCCGCTGGCGGCGGCCTGCAGTCCGTTGACATGCCGCCCGAATACTTCGAACGGTTGGGCCAAGGGCTGGGTCCGGACTAAAGAGCTGTGCAGCAACGACGTCCGAGAGCTGCCCGCCGCGAAGCGGCAGTTGTCTGTTGGCCTCAGTTCGACAGCACTCCCCATTCGCGCTCCTTTTGAGTCGCGTGGAAATCGTTTTGGTCCGCGCGAATCAAAAGGAGCGCGAATGAGAAGGCGAAGCGGCGACACCGAGCCGTGGTGGGGAAACACCGCTCGCGTCGCGACACACGAAAGGAAGACGGTAAGAAAGGTTGCGTGACATGCCAGAGCGGACGTGACCGACGAAAGTCGCTCGGACAGCGTTTCGTAGCACGGACGCCTCGTCCGTGCGCGAATGTCATGAGCGATTTCAGACGCACGGACGAGGCGTCCGTGCTACGGGGACTTCTGTCGGTCACGTCAGTGCGTGCGTGAAACGACACAGTGTTTCTGATGACATTCGACCCAGCCTCCTGACTTTCGTGTTTTTCGAGTATTTCGTGGTTCAATTCATGAATCATCCAGACTAGGACACCGGTTGATCTGGGGTCGGGCTCGTACCCGCTTTTCTGACGCAGACACAACTCAACCTTGCTTCGCCAGTCCCGTTTGCTTCTGCGATGCGGCGGGATTATCGTGCCGACTCGTTTGAACCGGCCCACGCGTCTTCGTTCTGGAAAGTGCTCCCATGCAGGTGGCGATTACGGATTTTTCGTTCCCGACTCTGGAAGTCGAAGAGACCATCCTGCAGGCCGAGGGGCACCAGATCGTCAGCGGTCAATGCAAGACGCCCGAGACACTGATTCCGCTCGTGCGCGACGCCGATGCGGTGATCACTCAATTCGCCCCGGTGAAGGCCGACGTCATCGCCGCCATGCAGAAGGCGCGCGTCATCGTGCGGTATGGCATCGGCGTCGACAACGTCGATCTCGAAGCCGCCCGCCAGCGCGGCATCCCGGTCTGCAATGTCCCCGACTACTGCATCGACGAAGTGGCCGACCACACGCTGGCCTTCATCCTCGGGGCAACGCGGCAGGTGGTGGCGAACACGAACCACATTCGGGCGGGACAGTGGGGACTGGCGTTTCCGCTGGATCAGATGCGGACGCTGCGCGATCTGACGGTGGGGATCGTCGGCTTCGGGCGAATCGGCCGCGAAGTCGCCAGCCGTCTCGCGCCGTTCAAGTGTCGGCGACTCGTGCTCGACCCGGTTGTGCCCGCCGACGCGATTCGACAGGCCGGCTGCGAGCCCGCTGATCTGAACGCGATTCTCGCCCAGTCCGACGTGTTGACGCTGCACTGTCCGTCGACACCGCAGACCCGGCGGCTGCTGAATTCCGTGTCGATCTCGCAGATGCGCCGGGGATCAATCCTGGTGAACCTGGCGCGCGGCGATCTGGTGGAGACCGCGGCGCTGGTGGCCGCGCTGCAATCAGGTCAACTGAGTGCCGCGGCGATCGACGTCTGCGATCCCGAGCCGATTCCCGCCGACAGCCCGCTCCGTCAACTCCCCAACGTGATCGTCGCATCGCACGTGGCATCGGCCAGCGTCAAGGCCGTGCGCACACTGCGCGAGACCGCCGCCGGGCTCGCAGCCAAGGCGCTCCGCGGCGAAAAGTTGCCGAACGTCGTCAACGGCGTCACGTGATCCGCGGCCCTGTCATTTTGCAATTTGCACTTTTCAATTTGCACTTTTCAATTTCCTGTGGCTGAAAGTAACGAATGTCCACGCGAGTCACCGTCGATGAATTGCAAGCGTTCTGTGTCGAGGCGCTGTGTCGGGTCGGGGCGAAGGAGACGCACGCTCGAATCGTCGCCGAGGTTCTCGTGACCACGGACACCTGGGGGACGTTCACCCACGGAACGAAACTGCTGTGCGACTACGTCAAGCGCGTCAAAGCGGGCGGACTTCGCTCGGACACGGAACCCGCCGTCGTGGCCAGCGGTCCCGCGTGGGCGATCGTCGACGGTGGATCGTGCCTCGGTCACGTCACGTCGGTCTTCGCCATGCAGCAGGCCATTCAACGCGCGAAGCAAGCCGGCATCGCCTACGTCGGCGTGAAGAACTCGTGCCATTTCGGAGCCGCCGGCTATTACGCCTGGCTGGCCACCAAAGAGGGGCTGATCGGCGTCTCGATGGCCAACGACATCCCAAGTGTCGCCGCGGCCGGTTCGCGCCGCTCTGTCACCGGCAGCAATCCGCTCGCCTATGCCGTGCCGACCGGCGAGGGCGATCCGATCCTGCTCGACATCGCCAGCAGCACGGTCGCCGGCGGCAAGGTGTACGCGGCGTTCCAGCGGGGCGAGCCGATTCCCAACACCTGGATTCTCGATGAAGAGGGACATCCCTCGAGCGATAGCAGCCTCTATCCTTCGAAGGCCGCGTTGACTCCACTGGCGAATCACAAGGGCTACGGCATCGCGCTGTTGATCGAAACACTGAGCGGCCTGTTGACCGGTGCGCAGGTCACGTGGCAGGTCGGAAGCTGGATCTGGGGTGACGCCAC
>JANMLE010000444.1:0-4484 GCA_031372385.1 Planctomycetota bacterium
GTTGTCGAACCGGTGGCGATGCGCCCCGATCTGATCTCGCGGCTCCCCATCCGGCACGATCTGGCGGCGCAGTCGTACGCCCGGCTGCTGAAACTCAAACCGGCCAAGGAGGCGGAACTGAACAGCCTGCGCCAGTTCCACAAGAACGCGGACCGCACCGAGGAATTCAATGAACGCGAAGCCCAACTGAAGCAGGAACTGGAGGCCCGTCGCGAGCGGGCGGAAGCGTTGCGGCCAGCCACGTACAAGATTCCGATCACGCTCCAAGATGGCAGTGTCGACCCCGAGTACGTGCTCGATCTGCGGTTCGTCGAGTCGATCGTCTACTACGAGGATCTCGTACTGCGGCGCGCCGACGAACTGATCGCGCAGGGCCGCACCGCGCTCGCCTATGACCTGCTGTTGCTGGTCACCAGGCGGCACCGGGACAACAACGCCGTGATCCAGTCCGAACTGGAAACCGAAGAGAAGGGACTCGTCGCGCGGATGGCCGCGCTGGACGAGGAGCGCAAGTCTCTGCGCCAGTCACGCACGGAACTTCTTTCGCCGCAGAACAGGAACCTGCCGGCCGCCAAGATGCGCGTCGCCTTGATCGAGAAGACGGTCGTCGCGATCAACGACGAGATCAAGGATCTCGAAGAGGTTGTGCGCAGCCTGCGATACAAATTGCGAATCGTCCGTCCGAAGGAATTCCCCGTTCCCGATCCGCCGCGCAAGGACGATCTGCTGCTGCCGAGTTGGCCCAGGTTTGACGAGGTCCATCAGCGGCTGGTCTTCAAGGACTCGGACCAGCAACTCGAACGGGGGAATCTCGAAGAGGCATTGCGGCTGCTCGATGAGTTGTGGAAGCCCGGTATCGAGGTTCCGGGGCTCGCGTCACGGATCGCGCGTGTCGCCGATCAACTGATTGCTCCGTGTGTTGAACGCGAAGATTACCGTCAGGCCCGTCATTTCCTGGGGTATCTGGCAACGCGCGATCCGCAGGGAAGTGTCTTCAAGAAATGGCGTGACAACCTGGCGGGCCTGGCGGCCAAGGTCATCGAAGCCGCGCGCACTGCGGCGACTCTGGGAGACGTGGCGACGGCGGCCGAAACGGTGGAACTGGCCGCGCGCATCTGGCCGGAAGCCACGGGACTGAAGGAGGCGCACCGCGAGTTGACAGAGCGATACCAGATCCTGCGGGTCGCGGTCCCGCACTTGGCGGGCGAACCAGTGCGTGGCGGAATCCCCTCCGAGGCGGATGAGCGGGTGCGCTGGTTGACCGAAGCGAAGTTGTTCGAGCCCACCGCCATCACCGATCAGGGGGTGCGGTATCGTTCGTCGTTTTTCGAATCGTGGGAACCGACGGATCTCGGACGGCGCGTCCAGTTCCGGCTCAAGCTCAAGCGGGCGGATTGGGAGGCGCGGACACTCGTCACGTCGGCCGATGTGCATGCCGAACTGATGTCGCGGATGGATCCCAATTCGCCGCACTTCGACGAGCGCATGGCCGGATTCGTGGATGGGATCACGGTGCAGAGTCCGATGGATTTCACTGTCAACTTCCGGCAATTGCCGCTGCGACCCGAAGCGCTCTGGCAGATGACGGTGGCCATTGGCGCTGCGACTCGGTCATTGAACGACGATGTGTCCGGCGATTCCCCCATGCTCGGGCGCGAGCGATTTAAGATGCGGAGCAACGAGGGTGGTTGGGCGGTGTACAGTCGCGTCCGGATGCAGCCCGCCACGACCCGGCAACGGCGCGTCGACGAGGTCGACGAGATCCGCTACGAATCGTGGGATCGCGCGTTGCAGGGTCTGCTGCGCGGCGACGTGTCGGTCGTCCCCGTCGCCGGACTGCGGGATCTCAAGTTGCTGCAGGACGACGGGCGATTCTTTGTGATGCCGCACGCCATCCCCCGGTCCCACTTCCTGGTGTTCAATCCCCGTCAGCGGGCGCTGCGCGACGGTCAGCTTCGCCGCGCGCTGCTGCACGGAATCCCGCGCGAACGTTTGCTGAAGGAGGTCGTGCTCCGCGATGTGACCGGTCCGCATGCCCGCCTGGTCACCTGCCCGTTTGCGAGCAACAGCTATGGCTACAACCGCCAGTTGCCGCAAGCCGATTACGATCCACCGCTCGCTGCCGCGCTCGCCCTGACCGCGAAGAAGCAACTCGGCGGCGAGCTGCCCGCGCTGCGCCTGATCTGCCCCAACGATGCGCTGCTGCGCGAGGCGGCCTTGGCAATGGTCGAGGAATGGCGGCGGGTCGGCATCGAAGTGCGGCTGCTGGGCGAGACCGATCCCGACGGCGATTGGGACATCTGTTACAGGACCACCAAGTCGGTCGAACCGCTGACGGAAGTCTGGCCGCTGCTGACCATGCAGCCGTCGGCCCGCGTGGACGCGTTGCAATCGTTGTCGGAACCGACGCGCCGGTTGCTGCTGGAGCTCGAACGGACCGTCGACTGGACCACGGCCACCAAGCTGTTGCACCGGCTGCTGGTCGACCTGCTCATCGAAGCCCGATACATCCCGCTGTGGGAAGTCGACGAGTATCTGGTCGCACGCAAGAACGTGACCGGCATCCCGGCCCGGCCGATCCACGCCTACGACGACATCGAACGGTGGACGGTCCAGTCGTGGTATCCGGTGGAGACGCCGTGAGGTTGGGGGGGGAATTGCAAATTGACGATTGCTGATTGCAAATTGCAAATTGGTGGACAGAAGAAGCGCGACGGCAGCGAGTGGCGATGCTGCGCTGCGCGTGTTTCGTTCGTCATCTGGCGATGCTCACTGTTGTTGATCCTGATGCTCGCTTGTCGTGTCGGGGCGGCGGAACCGTCCGCTGAATTGCCGTTGGAGTTGCGACCGTACCGGGTGCAACTGTTTGTTGGGTTCGATGCCCCGCAACAATCGAAGCAGAGTCGGGCTGACATGCTCGAAGAGATTCGACGCGCGGCCAATCGTTGCATTGGGTCGCATTGGAGCATGGCCGTTGAAGAAGCAGACTGGTTGCAGCCGGTCTCCACTGACGGAGTGTCGCGACTGTCCGTGTCGGATGTTCGCCAACATTCCCCGCAGGAAATGGATGTCTGGCTGGTGGCGGCGGTGCAGTCGCAGGGCTCCGGTTGGAGGATCGATGTCCGGTCGTGGCAACCGGCGGTCGGGGTCGAATCCGACACGCTCGGCGCGGAAACGCGGGACCGGCTCGACGTGCCGCTGGTCCTGCTGCAACTGGGCCACTCGGCGTTTCGTCCGATCGGCGTTGTCGACGAGGTCGAGGGGAAACACGTCCGGGTGCTCTTGCAGGCGGGCGCGTTGTCCGTTCCTGACGAATCGTTTTCGCTGACTCGCGCCGCCAAGTTGTTGGCCCCCGTCCTGGCCAGTCGCAAGCGGGACAAGACGATCGACCGCTTGCAGCCGATCCCCTGGACGTTCCTGACGGCGGGCGAATCGCAGGGTGCCCGCGTGAACTGCGAACTGCACAGCGGACTGCGGTCCCCGATCGGCGGCAAACAGCGCGGACGGGTCGAAACGCTCGCCATCGCCGTCAAGTCGACGCACCTGTCGACGCGCTTGGAACTGGCGACACAATCGAAGCCCTCGCTGCCGCTGGTGGCGCATCGGATCGAACTGCGCCGCTCGGCGGAGATTCCCAAGGCGGACGACGCGAAGGTAAAGGAAAAGGACGAACAGTTGCTGAAAGTGCTGCTGACCGATCGACGCGGCCATGTCAGCGTGCCGGCAGATTCGGGAAGCGGCGTGATTTGGTTGTTTGCCTACAGCGGCCGGCATCTGTTGGCCCGCGTCCCGATCGTGCCGGGGACGACCGCCCGAATGCGTTTGGAAGTTCCCGACGACTCGTCCCGTCTGGAAGCGGAATCGGACCTGTACATGCTCCAGGGGCAACTGATCGAAGCCGTGGCCGCCCGGAACACGGCGACCGCGCGGATTCGCGCGGCGGTCAAAAAGAATGAAGCGGTCATCGCCAAGGCTGCCGTAGCGGAACTGCGCAAGCTGCCTGATGCGCAGTTCTATCTGGACCGGGTGTCGGCCATCCGGGTTCCCGCCGTCAAGGCGGCGAAGTCCCGCCGGGACCGCGCGGGCGAAGCGCGGATCAACCGCATGTGCGATGAAACGGCCGACTTGATCCGGCAATACCTGAATGAGGACAAGCGGCAGGCGGTGTATGAAGAGCTCAAGGAACTGCACACCGAGGATGACGCCGAAAAGAAACTGCGGCAGGTTCCGGGCAATCCGTGACCGGCAGCCCGGTCCACGCATCGGCCGCGTCTTGTGAGTCGGTCGTGTCAGAGTCTGTCCGAAAAGCCGCCGTCGCGAGGGGGTCGGGAGTCTTTTTCATGCCGCAAAGTCTCGATTTGAGCCTTTTTCAGCGACGTCGTGCGGCATGAAAAAGACTCCCGACCCCTTCTCGGATAGCCTCTCACTCCGGCGTTTCGGTGTAGGCGTGTTGTGCCCCGGCCAGGACGACGATTCCATCGCAC
>JANMLE010000463.1:0-6954 GCA_031372385.1 Planctomycetota bacterium
GCCATGCAACCGGTAGCGCACGACATGCGGCGTCAGATCCAGGTACGCCGAGGCCTCGACGAGCCGCACGCCGCGCCGCAGGTACAAGTCGACGACCGCCTTCTCCAGTGACTGTTCGTTCGGGCTGTGGATCAGGTTGAAGCCGAAGGGGGGCTGAGGGCTGAGGGCTGAGGGCTGACCGACAGAAAAAGCCGTTTGGCCTTCCATCCCTCGCCCCTCAGCCCTCGCCCCTCGTCCCTTCTCCAGTCGATCAATTGCCTGCTCGACGCGAGTCGGTGACAGACCTGCCGCGCCGAAGAAGCCGAGCATGCCGTGACGGGCCATTTCCTCGACGACTTCCACCGACCCGATCCCCGCCGCCATCGCGCCCGAGACGTACGAGTACCGCAGTCCATGATCGGTGCGGAACGACTCGTCGCCGAGTTGATCGATGTGCGTGGGGGGGACAAAGCCGATGACGGGAAACGCCATCGGGTCCGCCGGACTGCGGCCGATGATGGCGGAACCGCCCCGGCCGAGCGCCCGGCCACGTGTCGTCTCGACGATCACCAGCGGCGCGGCGATTTCTTGGACAGCGGCGGCAATCGATTCGGCATCCAGGGCGATCGAGCCGCCGGTGGCGGACCATTCGCCGAGAATGGGCAGTGGGGAGGATGTCATGACGGTCCGGGTCGCGAAGGTTGGCGGCGGCAGCAGGCTCGCACCGAACGACGGCGTTCCCCAAGGGAGCGCGGACCGTTCGGGCGAAGGGGGTCCAGTATAAAAGTCGACCCGACCGGTTGCACGCGGCGAGCCCCGAGAACTTGCCCTTCCCCCGCGATAAGCCGGAGAAAGTGGATGGGTTCTGCCGGGATGTTGCATTGCGGCAACGTGTTGACACCCCCGTATCTGGCCCCGTAGCCTCCCTTCGTCGCTGGAAGTCTCACGCAGTCCGCAGAAAATCAACGACCAAGGCCGTAGGACGGATTTCCAATCCGTCCGTCAACCGCGGACGGATTGGAAATCCGTCCTACGGGTCGATCATTTCCTGCCGAATGCCTCACTAAAGGACACGTCATGAACACATTGGTCATTCGCCGCCGTTCTGGGTTTTCATCGTGGATTCGCGTTGCCAGTCTTGGACTGATGGTCGTGACTGGCCTGATGGCCGGAGCGCCCGCAATCAGGGCTCAGGAAGCGGACTTGATCGACAAGTTTGAGACGACGAAGTCGCTGGTGGCCAAGTCCGTCCGGACTACGGGTCCGGAGTTTCTGCCTCGCTTGTCGAAGAGCGAACAAAAGATTGTCGACGCGCTGGGCAAGACCACCGAAGTCGCGTTTCGGGACAACGACCTGGCCGGGGCTCTCAGCTATCTCGCGGAACTCCATCAGATTGAGATCTGGGTCGATAGTGTCCGCGTGAATCCCGAGGACGTCACGGTGACGCTGGAATCCACGACCGTGTCACTGCGGTCGTGTCTGAACCTGATTCTGGAACCGCACGGTCTCTGCTTTCTGGTCGAGGACGACATCTTGAAGGTGACGTCGACCGAGGTGGCGGAGTCGAAGTTCATCACGCGCACGTATCCGGTCGGCGATCTGTTCAGCACGCCGGAAGAGGCCGAGGAGCTGCTGCAGGTCTTGGAGTGCGGACTGGGACTGCGCCACGGCGACGAGGCCCCCCGCTCGCTGGCGATCTCCACCAAATCGCGCGCCCTCGTCGTGCGCCAGACGCACCAGGTCCATGATCAATTGCTGCAGCTTCTGCGAGACCTGCGGGATGATCCTGCGGATGACTCGCCGCAGGAACTGGTGCTGAATTTCGGCTTCGAGCGAGACCGAGACGGCACGAACAAGAGTGCGGTTCCCTTGGTGTTCTTCAACGAACTTTACGTTGAAGTCTCGGAACTGACACCGGCTCTGGAACAGGAGAAACGCGGGATGACTGCGAAGTATGGCAAGGACGCCGTCCAGAACACGACCGTCGTGGTCCGTGCTGGCGCAGAGGTTCCCGCCAAATTGGTCCAGCAGTTGATCAAGAAGTGCCAGGACTCCGGATTCACCAAATTCACGTTGCGGGCGATGTCGAAAGAGTGATCGCAGCGCAGGTGAATCGTCGCCCGACTTCGCCGCAAGAGCCGGCGACAATCCGCATCGAGCGCGACGCCTCCCCATCAGCCGGACCGCGCTTGCGGCCGGTTCCGTTCGCACGTCCGATAACCGGCCGCTAGCGCGGTCCGGCTGATCCCGGCAAAACATCTTGTCGGCGTCTGAACCCCTGCTGCGGAATTGCTGTACTGCACTCCGCGCAGACCGTTCGTCGTCGTCCAGCTTGTCGATTCGACATGGCTTTGCCAGAATCCCGAACGCCGGACTCGGGACTCTGACGTCCACCGAGACCACGGAATCGATCGATCCAACAGGAAGGATGCCTCGTCATGGCTCGGCTTGAAATTCGTGCCGCTCTTGCGGTCTTGTGCGGTCTGTCGTTGTGGACCTGTGGCTGCACCACCTCCAGTACTCCGGTGCCCCCGACCAACGGGGCCTCGACCAATTCCACGAAAACGACCGATCCGGCGTTGTCGACTCAGCCCGGCTCCGGTGACAAGACCACGACCGGTGCCGCTGTTCAAACACCGGTGAAGCCCGCGGCCAAGCCCGGCTTCTGGGAAGACTATCCCGACGTCCCGAAGGTCGAGCTGATGACTGAAGTGAGCGGGATCAAGATTCCGCGCCAGGTTCTCAAGGGGGAAACCCTGCAACTGACGGGCAAGCTGCCGGCCGACGTCGGCAACAAGCATGCGGCCGCGAAGCCGAGCCAACCCACGACCGGCGACACGCTGACGATTCGCTTCAACTCCGAACCCAAGGTGCTGAACTCGATCACCGAATCGTCGGCCGTGCAGACGTACATCGTCCAATACGTGCATGAAGGACTGGCACGCCAGAACCCGGAGACGTTCGAGTACGAGCCGCACCTCGCCACGAAGTGGGTCATCGAGGACTCGGTCAAGCTGTCGCCGGATTATCCCGGCCACGAACGCCGAGTTGCCGTGGAAGGCGGGGAAGGGTTGCCAACGGTGGAGATCAGCTACGAGGCACCGCCGCCGCCCACCAAGGGGCAGAAGCTCGCCGAGCCGCCGAAGATCACGCTCAACACCACGGACAAAGATGGCAAATCACTGGGCCAGGTCTGGGTCGGGGTCTACCCGATCGGCAAGATCGTTGGAGCGTCCATCACCGGCTACCACTTCTGGAGTCAGCCGGACGGCAAGGTGCATGTCTCCGGCATGCCGACGGGCAAGTACACCGTCAAAGTTGGGGACGAGATTTTCGGCAAGGTGCAACGGCGGGGCGACGGAACACTCGTCGTGACTCCCGCTACGATCGAGAATCCGCTGAACGAAGCGATCAAGTCCTCCGGCGAACCGGCGCTCGCGCTGATGCCCGGCGAATGGACCGACGTTCAGGAACAGACCTATTACACGTACTACCTGCGCGACGACGTGAAGTGGTCCGATGGCACGCCGTTCACCACGAAGGACATCGAGTTCGGGTACACGCTGCTGAACAGTCCCTCCGTCGACGGCGACCACATCCGCACGTACTACCAAGACTTGATCGAATGCAGGCCGCTCAGCCCGCACATCGTCCGGATGCGTTACCGGCAGCAGTACTTCAAGGCGTTCGAATTCACCTACGGCATCACGCTGTACACGCCGCCGTTCCATTTCTTCGCGAACATCTTCCAGGCGGCCGGCCGCGAACTGACGCTGGAACGCCTGACCCCCGCCGAGGAAAAGGCTGCGAACAAGATCAGCGCGCATGGTCCGGAGTTCGGCAAGTTCTTCAACACCGACGAACGGTACAACCGGTCACCGCTGGGGACCGGCCAATACATCGTCGACAAGTGGCAGGACAGCGACCGCGTCGAACTGGTCCGCAATCCTAACTACTGGAACAAGAAGCTCGCCGGCCACGTCGACAAGATCATCGTGAAGTTCATCCCCGACCAGGTGACGGCAATGGCCGCGCTCAAGGCGGGCGAGATCGACTTCTTCTACGACATGTCGCCCGAGCAGTACTTCGAGGACTGGCCGAACTGGAATGAGGCGCGGCGCGACGACTATGTCCAAGCGTCGTGGTATTCGCCGATGTTCAGCTACTTCGGCTGGAACATGCTCGCCCCGCCACTGCAGGATCGCCGGGTCCGGATCGCGCTGGCGATGTTGTTCGACCGGCAGGATTTCGTCGACACGAAGCTGCACGGAGCGGGCGTGGTGGTCTCGGGGTCGCAGTACTATTTCGGTCCCGGTTACGACCGTGAAGTCGCGCCGCTGGCCTACGATCCCGACACCGCCCGCGAACTCCTCTCCGAAGCCGGCTGGATCGATACCGACAACGACGGCATCCTGGACCGCGATGGCGAGAAGTTTGTGATCACACTGCATCTCGCGCAGGGCCGGCCGATCAACCTGCAACGGTGCGAAGTGTTGCAGAAGAACCTGAAGTCGGTGGGGATCGAGCTGAAGATTCAGTCGTTGGAATGGGCGTCGTTCATCGACAAGGTCCGCGCCAAGGAATGCGATGTCATCACGCTGAGCTGGGCCACGCCGGTCGAAAGCGATCCGTTCCAGATCTTTCACGGCTCGGGGGCGGGCCGCCACAACCGCGGCAGCAACTCGATCTCGTTCGCCAATCCCCAGGCCGACTCGCTGATCGAAATGCTGCGGGTCACGCTGGACGAAGAAAAGCGGAAACGGATTCACTCGTCGTTCCACCGGCTGCTCGACAGCGAACAGCCGTACATGTTCCTGTGGATTCCCAAGGAATTCGGGGCCTATCACAAGCGCTTCCGCAACGTGAAGTGGTACCGCCTGCGTCCCGGCTTCGATCTGTCCGAATGGTACGTCCCGAAGGACGAGCAACTGCACTGACCGTCATTGGCAGTTCTACGGTGTTGGTCTGGAAGATTCAGTGCAAAGTGAGAAGTGATCAGTGCAAAGTGCAAAGTGAGAAAGAGACAACGACTCTGCCAAACACGAATCGGGCACCCGGCGAGTCTCCGGGTGCCGTCGTGGCGGGAGTTGGAACTGACGTGAACGCCTGACACTTTGCACTTTGCACTTTGCACTTTGCACTGATCACTTCTCACTTTGCACTCAACTCGAACATCTGAATCGCGGCAGCAGAAGTCACGACTTCTTGGTTCATGACGGGATGGCATGGCGAATTATCTGCTCAAGCGACTGCTGATGATGATCCCGACGTTTCTCGGGATTCTGGTGGTCTCGTTCTTTGTGATTCGCCTCGCGCCCGGCGACCCCGGTTCGTTGAAGTACGGAGGGGCCGGCCAGGCTTCGGCGGGGGTGAACGCGGAGCGGGGGACCGAGGCTGCCGAAAAGCAGTTTCGCGCGCGGTGGGGTTTCGACCAGCCGATGCCGGTTCAGTTCCTGCTGTTCCTGAAGCGACTGGCCACGGGCGACCTGGTGAACTTCCAGACGAACCAGCCGATCTGGAAGGAACTGTGGGCGCACCTGAAGGTCAGCCTGTTGCTCAATCTGATCGTGTTCACGCTGATCTACGTCGCGGCGGTTCCGATGGGAATCTTCAGCGCCGCCTATCCCAATTCCATTGCGGATCGGATCACCACGATGATCCTGTTCATCCTGTACAGCCTGCCGTCGTTCTGGGTCGCCGAAATCCTCCGCATGCAATGCCGTGGCATCTTTCCCACGATGAACCTGCACTCTCCGGGCTTTGAACAGATGTCCTTCTTGAATCAGTCCCTCGACTATTTGTGGCACATCGTGCTGCCGGTCATCTGCCTGACGTACGGGGGGCTGGCCTACGTCAGCCGCCAGATGCGAGCCGGGATGTTGGAGGTGATCCGCCAGGACTACATCCGCACGGCCGAAGCGAAGGGGGCGGGCAAGAGCCGCGTGATCCTGGTGCATGCGCTCCGCAACAGCCTGTTCCCGATCATCACGCTGCTGGCGTCGCTGTTGCCGTTCCTCGTCGGCGGCAGCGTGATCATCGAATTCATTTTCAACATCCCCGGCATGGGCCTGATGTCGCTCAAGGCGGTCAACAGCCGCGAGTACGACATCGTGATGATCACGCTGATGCTCTCCGCCGTCCTAACCCTGATGGGCATCCTGGTCTCCGACATCCTGTACGTCGTGGTCAATCCCCGCGTCAGCTTTGAGAACTCGCAGTAGGCCGGATTATCACCACGAAATACACGAAATACACGAAAGGAAAACGGTGAGGCAGTTGAGTTGACACGTCAGTCCGTGGACCGAGCGACACAATGCTCCTCGTGACCTGCGACGCAGCTCTCTGCCTTTCGTGTCTTTCGTGGTTCAGTCCGATGAATAATCCGGGATAGGCCGGGCGATCCTCTTCATTTTGCGATCTGCAATTCCACTTCGGCAAAGCTCATGTCCACTCCCAGCCACGACGCCACTCCCAGCGAACCCGGCTCATCCGTGCAATTTGTGCTCGGCGCGGTGGTGGTCGCCGGGGGGCTTGGCCTTCTCGCGGCCCAAGCGCCGGCGCGGATTCGTCTGCTGGTTCTGTTTTCGCTGGGATTCGGGCTGCTCACCGGTTGGCTGCTCACCAGCCTGGCCAGCCGGCTCAACGTGCGACTCGATGCCGCGAAGATCGGCGTGATCGGCATTGTCACGCTCGGCGGATTGGTCACCAGCGTCTGCGCGACAGTCGCACAGCAGCCTCCGCCGCCACCGGTGCGTGACATGCATCCGATCGAGGCGCAGGTGATGGCCCAGTTGCGCAAGGCGGCCGAATCATCCGGCACCGAAGCACCGAGCCCGGCGGGTCCGACCGTCACGGTCATGCCGGCGCTCCCGGTGATCCCGCCGATCATTGTCACATCCTCGCGACCGGCTGGATTTGCTAGTCGCGTGCGGACTTATCTGCAGCATCGGGTCGAAATGCTGGGCCACTGGACGA
>JANMLE010000466.1:0-15712 GCA_031372385.1 Planctomycetota bacterium
TCGCCGCGCGCGATCTCAATGACGTGGGGCTTCGAGGCGTCGCTCCCCGAGCGGGGATGATGAGCTTTTCATCCGCGACCCACACTTGCTTCTTTACCGCATTCTTGTTCGCAGGTTGAGCGGTCGCAGTCGATGAAGCGCCTTTTGAAAGCCGATCACCCCATCGTCGCCCCTCCAGATCGCGCAACGGCCAAGTTCTCGGCCTTCAACCATCAACAGGTCACCTTTCTTGACGGTGAACCGCCCGCGTTCGTGTGGAGCGATATCCATAACCGGCAAGTCTTCGACGTTGATGTAGTCCCATCGCACATCAAGGTTTCGCAGATACGGGGTGGGATGTTCGCCGGTCATCTTGCCTTGATCGAGCATCTTGCCGAGCACTTGGTTGTACCGGGCATAGAGTGGCGGAATGGCCCAATGCTCGGGCACATCACCGAGCCATTGGAGGCCGGAGGGTTTGAGGGGGGCGTTGGGGTTGAGGCCGCGGGTGACGGCCTGCTGGATGAGCGCCGCGCGCTGCTCCTGAAGCAACTCCATCTGCCGCCGCCGCAGCCCCAGCAACCGGTCAATCTTCCCCGTCGCCTCGTCCAAATACCCCGCAATCCGCCGCTGCTCGGCGGGTTTCAATTCTGCCGAGCGGTAGTTGGAGACGAATTCCTCAGTGACGCGCTTCTGTCCCGCCGAACCTCGCATCTCAGCTTCGCCCCAGTTGCGGAAGTGGTGGCCGCGAGTAGGCCAATAGAGATACCGAGAATCGCTATGACTCTTGGCGCGGAGAACAATCAATTCGGTTGTCCCAAAGGCGATGCCACCGTGAAGGCCCTGACAAAGTGCGCCCTTCCCATTCTCAAAGCAAGGCGTGATTTTGGCGATGACCAAATCACCATCGAGTATCGCCGTGTAGCCTTGAGAAATGTCTCTTGCTGGTCGCTCTTCTGATAGGTCGAGGTTTCCGTCCTCACCGATTCTCTCCATCGGAAGAAAGGAAACTTGGTCATTTGGTTGGGGAACACGGTCACGCGGCAACGGCGGATTGATTGATTTCGGTGAGATACTTGAGTCGCTTCATGACTTCACGATCTCCCGCAGCAGGTTCTCGGTTTCCTCGTCCCGCTTGCGAAACTCGGCGGCGATGTTTGTGTTGTTGTGGTTCACAGTTGCCTCCGCGCGGTTTCGAGTTCGTAGAACTCGGCCAGCTTGCGTTGCAGCAGCGCCTTGCTGGGGAGGCGGGTTTGATACTCGGCCACCAGCGCCGGCGAGAGCGATCGGCTGAGCGCGTATTCGACCACCTCATCATTCTTGCTGGCACACAGCAAGACGCCGATCGACGGTTGCTCGTGCAGCTTTTTCACGTCGCGGTCCAACGCCTCCAGGTAGAAGTTCAGCTTGCCCAGATGCTCGGGCTGAAACGCTTCCACCTTCAGCTCAATCGCGATCAGACATTGCAGCTCGCGATGGAAAAAGAGCGGGTCGATGAGGAAGTCGTCCCCGCCCACTTGCAGCCGATACTGCTCACCGACAAAACAGAAATCGCCACCGAGTTCGATCAGAAACTTTCGGAGATTCGCGACGACGGCGCGCTGCAAGTCCCCTTCGGAGTGGCCGTCCGGCAGCCCCAGGAAATCGACGAGGTACGCATCCTTGAACACGGTCTCCGCCCCCGGATGAATTTGTCTCAGCAGTGCCGAGACTTTTGGCGGCGAGAGGATGGCACGCGCGAAAAGTGCAGCTCGCAGTTGGCGTTCGAGTTCGCGTTTGCCCCAGCGTTCGCGAATGGCCAAACGGATGTAGAACTCGCGCTCTTCGGGCTGCTTGCACTGCGAGAGAATCAGCAGGTTGTGGGTCCAAGGCAATTGTCTCACCAGTGGTGAGACTTTTGCGTCATCCCCATACATCTCAAAAAACTGCCGCATGCGGAAGAGATTTGGGCGAGAGAAACCCTTGAGATCGGGCATCTTGCGGGCCAAGTATCGTGCCAGTTGAACCACCACGCCTTCTCCCCATTCGGCCGATGCGATCTTGCGGCTGATGTACTCCCCCACCTGCCAATACAGGTCGATCAGGACCGTGTTGACGGCTTGAAACGTACGCTCCCGCGCGGTCTCGATGAGATTCGCCACTTCGGCAAACGCTGGCTCGACCGACGTGGTGACGACCTTGCGGAGCGCCGTCTTGCTCAGCGTGACTTTCTTCGCCGGAGCCTTCGTGGCTGGCTTCTTCGTAGTGGCTTCTTTCGCTGCGGCTTTGCGTTTCATGGCTGAACAATCTCCGGTGTCGGCAATTCTCGCACCACTGGTGAGAGAATTGGCGTCCCAATCAATTGTGTCAGCACTGCTGACACAATTGCCGACTCGCTATTGGCACTCGAAAAGACAGCTATAGGCTTCACGGCTGCACGATCTCCCGCAGCAGGTTCTCAGTTTCCTCGTCCAACGCAAGCAACTCGGCGGCGATGTCGGCGGTCGAGCGGAGCGGGGTGTATTCGTAGAAGTACTTCGTGAAGCTGATTTCGTAGCCGACCTTGTCCTTGCTGCGATCCATCCAGGCGTCGGGGACGTGCGGCAAGACTTCGCGGCGGAAGTAGTCGTCGATGTCGTCCTTCAGCGGCACATTCTCGAAGTCACGCAGCTCGGAATCCGGAACCGGCTGCCCGTCGTCGTTCAACACAGGCTCGGCCGTTTCATCACGCACGCCGAGATTCGCTCTCAGCGACTTCAGCAGCCCGGCCGTCGGCTTGAACGAGAGTTTCTTGGTCAGCGCGGCGATGAACTTGCCGTCGTCGGTCCACGGAGCTCGCTTCGCCAACTCGGCCAGCGCGGCGGTGAGCTTCTCGCCCCGGTCGTCCTTGAGCTTCAGGCATTCCTTGTCGAGCGCGAAGGTGTTGAGTTGCTCCGGCGTCAGGTCATAGCGCAGGCGAAGCGGTCGCTCGACGGTCACTTTCGTGTAGCCGAAGTCGGTCGTGTCGAAAATCTTGCTGACCGGTGTTTCCTCGCACGCTTCGTAGATGGCGAGAATCGCGGCCGACTGGTCTTCGCTGATCTCGTACCGCTTCTTGCCGAGGTTCCGCCGCAGCAGCGTGCAGAACTCCGGGCCGGTGGCGTTGATGAGCTGCACCTTGCCCTGCCGCGACGTCGGCTTGCGGTTGTTGATGAGCCAGATGTAGGTCGCGATGCCCGTGTTGTAGAACAGGTCGGTGGGCATCGCGACGATCGCATCGAGCCAGTCTTTTTCCAGGATGTGCTTGCGAATGTTGCTCGGCCCGCTGCCGGCGTCGCCGTTAAACAGTGGCGAGCCGTTGAAAATGATCGCCAGCTTCGAGCCGTGCGGCGTGAACTTGCTGAGCTTGTGCAACAGGAACAGCATCGCCCCGTCGCCAATGTCGGGCAGACCGGGACCGTAGCGGCCTGCGTCGCCCCGCGCGTGCTCGGCTTCGATCTCCTCGCGGATGTTCTTCCAGTCCTTGCCGAACGGCGGATTGGAGAGCATGTAGTTGAACTGCTTGCCCGGCAGCAGGTCGTGACTGAGCGTGTTTTCGCGCTTGATGTTCTCCGGGTCTTCCCCCTTCATCAGCATGTCGGCCTTGCAGATGGCGTAGGTCTTTTCGTTGATCTCCTGGCCGTAAAGGTAAACGTCGAGCGTTGGGTTGATCGCGCCGAGCAAGTGCTCCTTGGCGAAGGTCAACATCCCGCCCGTGCCGCAGGTAGCGTCGTAGATGGCGATCAGCTTTTCCTTGGCCAGCTTCTTGCGATCCGGCTCGAAGACCAGCTTGACCATCAGGCGGATGATGTCGCGCGGCGTGTAGTGCTGCCCGGCCGCCTCATTGCTGGCTTCTTTGAACTTGCGGATGAGGTACTCGAAGATCGTCCCCATGCCGTGATTGTCCACGGATTCAAGCGACAGGTCGGCGTCGGCAAACGACTGCGTAATCTTGAACAGCAGCCGCTTGCGGAGCAGCGTCTCGTAGATCGGCGACAACCCCTTCTCTTCACCGCCAGAAAAGTTGAACAGGATGTCCTTGACGTTGACGGAGAAGCCGTTGAGGTACGCCCCAAAGTTCGCCCCGATGTCGGTGGGAAACTTCAGCAACCCGGCCAGCGAATACTCCGACGTGTTGTAGAACGACTGCCCGGCGGCCTTCTTGAGCAGCGCATCGCGAGTCTGCTCCGGCGCGGTCTTGTACTTCGCGGCAGCCTTGCGGACGGCGTCGCGAGTCGGTTCCAGCACACAATCAAGGCGGCGCAGCAACGTGAACGGCAGGATGACGTCCTCGTAGTCCTTGGCTTCGAAGTCGTCCTTGATGAGGTCCGCAATTTTCCAAAGGAATTCCGCGATCTCGGCATGGTTCTGCATTCGGCAATCCTGTTCGTCGGGGTGTCGCCGCAGTCTATCGAGTGTTTCCTGTCACTTCATCCGAGACTGCCACGCATAGAAACATGGGAGAGAGGGCGTCTGCCCCCCCGGCGGGATTCTCTTGGCGATTTGTACGAGTGGTCACGGTAAGCTTCCGCAAAACAAGTCGACAGAGAACTGCGGTTTCAGGTTTCGCTCACTCCCCCGATCGGTGCATTCGAGAATTTGGAGATTCGCAGCATGGCCAAGAGAATGCCTGCACCGGTCCAGCCCGTTTCGGTGAATCCCAATTCTGCTCCAACCGAGCGTGAGATCAAGTTGATACGGCTGGACGAACTCGTTCCGGGAAGTGACAAATCGGTGCTGGAATTCCTGGGGTGGGTGAATGAGATTGAACAGCAGAAATCTCGCGTCGCCAAGTCGTGGTTGAGCGTGGAAGACGCTCGCCAGTGTGATACCCCCCAAAAGCATGTCGCACCGCTGCGGCTGGACGTTTCGCAGGCGGCCAAGAGGCTTATGGAAGTCGCTCGGCGGAATCGGCTCGGATGTTTTGGTGAGGACGTGATTGTCCGAGTTGCGAAGCCACTCGCCGCATTGATTGTGGCCGCAGAGAAGCTCGTGAACGATGCGACAGATAGCACCGGCATCGACGAGTTCGCTGCGGCGGCCGGCTGGCTGGATCGCGAACTGCAAGACGCCGCGAAGCTCGCCGGTTCGCAAATGAGGCATCGCAACGGCCAGCGCAAACCAGTTCCCGATCCGTGGCAGTACGTCACACTGGATCAGATGGCCGCGAGGGGCAAGGAGCCCGTTCTGCCAAAAGGATCAAACTGGCCAGTAGGAAAGGGTTGGGAGTTTCGACCGGGAGAGGCCGCGTTCCAAGGGGAGCCGTTTGCGATCACCGGCAAGCCCGCGGTCATACTGCGACGGTTGGCCGAGAAGCCGGGAGAACCCGTGTTGAAGAGTATCTTGTGGGACATCATCGACCGGGATAGGAACGCGGAAGAGGGATGCGTCAGAGACAGCATTACCAAAGCCCGAGCGATTCTTAGGGATGTGTTCAAGCTGGGAAAAAACGTCGATCCGATTCCTAATCTTGCGAAGGGAGCGGATGCCGCATGGAAGCTGAACGAGAACGTCTTTCGCGTCGCCACGAAGAATCCACGATAGCCCGACGATGATCCGACGATGATGTGAATGATGGTCTGCCGTTGATGGTTCACAAACCACGCGGAGACCAAACCAATGTCAGTCGATCAAACCCCCGAGCAGTATCTCAAGCAACTGCCGAGTGCTGCCACGCTTCGCGACAAGCTCCGGCAGCATCGCGACGAAGGCAAGGTCTTGCGTCGTCTCTTGAAGCTCGCCAGCGAGCACGAGGCCACGTCTCAAGCAGATGCAACACGCCGGGAGGTCGCATCATGCAAGTGATGATCGACCCCGCCGAACTAGCGCCCATCATCGCGGCGACCGTCTCTGAAGTGATGGCACGCATCCGCGACGATGAGGCCGCACTCGGCGACCGGCTCGCATTCAGCGAACCAGTGGCCGCGCGAATGTTGGAACTTGAACCGCATCAACTGCGCGATGAGCGGCTACGGGGACGCATCGCAGCCAGCCAAATCGTCGGGCGACGCATCCGATACCTGCGTGAGGATCTGATCGGCTACCTGGCACGCCATCGCACCGAGGCACGGACCTGAAACGAGAACACCCGGCCGGGCTGAATCGGTCGGGCGTCTCGTGAACTCTTCATCCTCACACTCTTACTGCGAGGCTCCCGAATGATAACAGCGGCCGAACGACCACGACAACGAAAACGCAAAGTCGATCACAACGCCGTCGAGATGAAGCCGCTCTGTGACATCCGGCCATCGCCGGAGAATGACACGCTCTATCGGCCAGTCGATCCCAACGATCCGTCAATCATCTCAATGGCGGAGTCCATGCGGACGGAAGGCGTCAAGGAACCGTTCGTCACGGATGTTGACGGATGGATCTTGTCGGGACATCGGCGCTTCGTGGCGGCGACGCTGGCGGGGCTGACGCACGTTCCCCGCCGGATCGATCCCACCCGCCGATCGGATGGCATCGACGCCTTCATTGTGGCGCTGACTGGATACAACAAAGACCAGCGGGTGAAGACACTCGACGAACAAATCAGGGAATCGATCGTCTGCGGAAACGCCGACGACGCCTATCAGGAATTGACCAATCACCGGCGTGAAACGTCCAAACCGACTCATGCTGGCGTTTGGCTGAATGACGTGTTGAGACGCTGTGAAATCTCACCCGCCAAGTATGCCTTGCGGGACGCGATCATCAGCGTGCTGAACGGACTGAAGGACTTCTGGCCCGTGAGTGACCGGCAGATTCACTACGGGCTGTTGAACGCCCCGCCACTCAGACATTCGTCCAAGCCAGCCAGTCGATACCAGAACAATCTGGAGAGTTATGGCGACTTGACGGACATGGTGACACGAATGCGACTGGACGGAACGATCCCTTTCCATGCCATCGGCGACGCCTCCCGACTGTCCACCAGTTGGGATGTTCACGCCGAACCGGGTGCGTTTGTTTCCAAGGAAATCGCCAACTTCCTCAAAGGCTACTTTAGGAACTTGCAGCAGTCGCAGCCGTGCCACATTGAGGTGCTTGGGGAAAAGAACACCGTCTACGGAATCCTGCGACCCGTCTGTGCGGAGTTCTGTTTGCCGTTGACCAGTGGCAAGGGCTACTGCTCCCTGCCGCCGCGCCACGCGATGGCACAACGTTTTCGGAAGTCCGGCAAGGACCGGCTGATTCTTCTGATGATGACCGACTTTGACGGCGACGGCGAATCCATCGCCGAGTCGTACGCGCGTTCCATGCGTGACGACTTTGGAATTGCGAACATCACACCGCTCAAGGTGGCGCTCAACGCCGATCAAGTGAAGTCCCGCGACCTGCCAGCGGTGATGACCGCGAAAGCCAGTTCAAAGCAAACCGCGAAGTTTGTCGCCAAGCACGGATCGAACGTCTGGGAGTTAGAGGCACTGAAACCGGAAGATCTGCAAGGCATCCTGCGAACTGCCATCGTGAGCGTGCTGGACATCGAAGCCTTCAACGCCGAACAGCGGGCCGAAGCTGACGACGCGGTGAAGTTGAAGGCCATCCGGGAGACTGTGCAAGAGTCTCTCAAGAGTCTGCGGTTTGATTCGGAGTTGGACGAATGAGCATCATCGACTCCCGAACCGAACGACGTGAAAAACTTGCATCATGGGAATCGACCAATGATGAAAAGGAACCTACTTTTGTCATCCGACCGGCGGGAGAACTGATCGGCGAGTATCCCGAAATGCGTCCGTCGATCATTGAGGGACTGCTCCGGCGCGGCGAGACCATGAACATCATCGCCCCGCCGAAGACCGGCAAAAGCTGGTTGTCGATGGGGCTGGGCTTGTCAGTTGTTAGCGGGCGAAAGTGGCTCGGTCGGTTCTGGACGACCTCCGGCAAGGTTCTGATCGTTGACAACGAATTGCATCCCGAGACATCCGCACACCGCCTGCCGCGCATCGCCGAAGCAATGGTAATCCAACGGGACGAGTACGCGGATCAGTTGTTCGTCGCGAATCTGCGGGGCCAGTTGATCGACCTGAATGCGCTTTCCCTGCAACTGGGCGGCTTGGAGCGGGGGAAATTCAGTCTGGTCATTTTGGACGCATGGTATCGGTTCCAACCGAGCGGCAGTGATGAGAACAGCAACAGCGATGTCTCCGCACTTTACAACCTACTCGATTCCGTGGCCGACAAGATTGGCAGCGCGTTCGTCTGCATCCATCACACCAGCAAGGGAAACCAGTCCAGCAAGGGAGTGACCGACGTTGGGAGCGGCGCGGGGGCACAGTCTCGCGCCCCAGATGCTCACCTAGCGATGAGGTTTCACGAAGAGGACAACGTGGTTGTGGTTGAGGCCGCAGTCCGTTCGTTCGCACCGATGGAACCGTTCTGCCTGCGGTGGCAGTTTCCAGTATGGGAACCGGCCGACGATCTTGATCCGAAAGATTTGAGGCAGGAGCGGCCACGGAAGGCGAAGGGACCGGCCAGCGAATCGGGTCAGTCCCCGGAAGACCTGCGCAAGCAACGCGACGCGGAATCACGCCAAAGGGTTCTGGACGCCTACAAGACATTCCCCCACGGCGACACGGTACGCGCCATTCGCGACGCGGCCGGAATGAGCGGGGCCGTGTTCGGGCCGATCAACTCCGCGCTGATCCGAGATGGTATCGTCCAAGCGTGTACGGTCACAAAAAACCGTTGCGAGTATGACGGGTTTCGGCTCGTCAGTTCGACGGTGGGACAGGTGGGACATCCGGGACAAAACGATGGTTGTCCCACCTGTCCCGGTGAAGGGGGGGAGGGTGGTGGGACAAGCGTCCCCCCTTTAGGGGACGCTGTCCGTCCCACCACCCTCCCACCACGGGACGCAACGGCTGTCGAGCCAGTCCCAACGTCTGACCTGTCCCACCTGTCCGACACAACATCGATCGACTTCGATCTTGTCAACGAACTCTTTCCAGCGGGGGCAGCATGACCCGCGGAAACGGTTCGCCACGTTCAACGCAGCCGACACGGAAGGCGCGAGCATGACCACGACATCAAACCACGACCGACGCGGCAGACGCGATTCCGCCACGTCGCGGCCGGTCGCTGGTTCCATCGGTCCATTCGTTCCACAATTGAGGGAACCGAGATCGTGAATCATTCTTCTGGCGGAGTGGGGCCACCCCGGACAGACGACATCGCAGGACGACGACATTGAAAAAATCATCTCCACGGAAAGAATCGCCGATAATTACAATTGACTTGACGAACGTCGAGACAAATGTAATAGTAGCTGCACGCCAGTTGAATCGACTGGTGAACGACTACTTCGGAGATTCAGCCGTGCAAAAAATCATCCCGTACTTTCGAGTCAGTACCGCAAAGCAAGGCCGGTCGGGTTTGGGACTGGAAGGGCAGGAAGCGGCGGTCGATGCGTTCGTGGCTCAGCGTGGCTGTGAAGTGCTGGCGACTTATCAAGAGGTCGAATCCGGCAAGCGGGCGGATCGTCCTCAACTGGCGAAGGCTCTGGCACACGCCAAGCGATCAAAGGCTACGCTGATCGTCGCGAAACTGGACCGGCTGGCCCGCAACGTGGCGTTCTTGTCCCGATTGATGGAATCGGGCGTGGACTTCATCGCCATCGACCTTGAACACGCGAACCGCCTCACGATTCACATTCTGTCGGCGGTGGCGGAAGGGGAAGCCAAAGCAATCAGCGACCGAACCAAGACCGCGCTCAAGGCTGCAAAAGCCCGTGGAATGAAACTCGGATCGGCTCGCCCCGGACACTGGGACGGGCGGGAGGATGCCCGTGCCCGTGGTGCGGCAAAAGGGCGTGAAGTCTCGGCGGAAGTTCGCACCAAGGCTGCGACGGAAGCCTATGCCGATCTGTTGCCGGAAATGCAGCGACTGCGGACTGACGACAAGACATTCCAACAGATTGCAGACGCGCTGAACGATCAAGGTCACACCACCCGTCGCGGTAAGGCGTGGAACGCGGTTCAAGTGATGCGGGTTCTCGGACGGGCGAACTGATTGGACTCAGGGGGTCGACATGGACAAACGCGCATGGGTTCACCAACTCAAGGCACAAGTCGAGAAGCAAGGGGCGGACGCGGCATCGTGGTACGTGTCCTGGACCGACCCGGCTGGCAAGCAATGTCGGAAGAGTTGCGGTCCGGGCAAAGTCGGGAAGTCGGCAGCAAATCGGCTGGCAGACAAGACTCACAGCGAACTCGTGACCGGGACGTATCAAGCAAAGGAAAAGAGGCGATGGGAAGATTTCCGTCGTGACTATGAAACCAAGATTGCGGCGAGATTCGTTGAACCGTCCCGAATGGCGGTACGAATGGCACTCAACAGTTTTGAACGAGTTGCGAAACCGAAGGTACTCACAGCGATCACGGCGAGTGTGATTCAACAGTTCATTACCGACCGTCTGGAGGGCAAGAACAGCAAACACGGCAAGCCATCGGCGGCGACCGTCAACAAGGAGCTGAGGTACGTCAAACTCGTTCTCAAAGTCGCTCAAGAATGGGGACTCATTCAAGCCGTCCCGAAGATTCGATTCCTCAAGCTCTCACAGAAGATGCCGACATTCGTGTCGCCCGAGCACTTCGCAGCGATCTACGCGGCTTGTGAATCGGCGCGGCGACCCATCGACGTCCCGAACGTGTCGCCCACCGATTGGTGGCGTGCGCTATTGGTCACAGCATACATGAGCGGCTGGCGAATCGGACAACTCTTGTCGCTCAAGTGGCAGGACGTGGACCTAGACCGGGGGACGGCATTGACGCAGGCTGAGGCTACTGGCAACAAGGGCAGGCGGGATGAACGGATTCCAATCCACCCGCTCGTGGTCGAACACCTTCGCAAATTGACTGGCTCGTTCGGCGAACTGGTGTTTCCGTGGAGCAAGATTCGGGCAACACTTTGGACCGAGTTCAGGGAGATTCAAGCGGCGGCGAAGATTGCGGACAACAAGCCAATGCCGAAGGCCGGGAAAAATGGACGTTGGTATGGTTTCCACGATCTGCGGCGGGGATTCTCCACGATGAACGCGGGTTCGATGGACTTGTTCGAGTTGCAAGGTCTCATGCAGCACAAGTCACTTGAAACAACGCGACTGTATGTCAACATGGCACAGCGGTACACGGAGACCGTCCAGCGGCTGTTTGTGCCACCGAACCTTCGCATCAACGGTGTAGGCTGAAATCGGGCGTGGAAATGAAACCGACATGAAACGGCTCATTTCCAGCCCGACTCAAAATGACGTAATTCATTGCCGAAGGAGGGACTCGAACCCTCACGGGGGGTGAACCCCACTGGATTTTGAGTCCAGCGCGTCTGCCAGTTCCGCCACTCCGGCTTGGCCAAGGGACGAGCATCATGGTTGCTGACCCCATCTGCGTCAAGCCTCTCCGAGTTCCTTCGAACGGACCGTTGCCGCCTGGACCGCGTTCATCAGAATTCCCCGCATTCCGCCCTGCTCCAACGCATGCAATCCGGCGATTGTGGTTCCTCCGGGACTGGTCACGGCGTCCTTCAGCGAACCGGGATGCTGGCCCGTGGTCAGCACCATTTGAGCGGCACCGAGAACTGTTTGAGCGGCCAGACGAGTGGCCACGTCCCGAGGCAGGCCCATCCGGACGCCGCCGTCGCTGAGTCCCTCAATGAACTGATAGACGTATGCCGGCCCGCTGCCCGACAGGCCCGTCACGGCGTCCAGCAGCTTCTCCGGAACTTCCAGCGCGAGGCCGACGGTCGACAACAGCGTCTGAACCAATTGGCCGTCTTCCAGCGTCGCCGTCGCACCGCGGACGAAGGCACTCGCTCCGGCTCCGACGAGCGCGGGCGTGTTCGGCATCACGCGGATCAGCCGTGAGAACTGTCCCAGTCCGGCCGACAATCGGGCCAGCGAGATCCCGGCCGCGATCGACACGATCAGGTGATCATTCGTCACGGCGGACTTGAGCTCATTCAGCACTCCATCAACATGCTGCGGCTTGACGGCCAGGACCACGAGCGTGCTTTGGCTCAGCACAGCGGGTGCATCCGCGACGATGCTGCCGCCCGTTTGACTGGCGAACTTGGCGGCCGCATCGGCGCTGACGTCGCAGGCGACGATGCGATCCGCCGAAATCACCCGCGCCAGCACAAACCCACGCGCCAGTGCCGTGGCCATCTGGCCGGCACCGATGAATCCGATCCGAAGGTCAGAAGTGTTCACAGTGTGTCTCAAGAGTTGTTCAGAAATGTTGCCCGGAATCAGTCTTGTGTTGCATGGCGGGATTGCCTTCGTTTGACCCCCAATACCGTTAAATTAGTCGCTAACGATTGGTGTGTGGTCCGTTACTGTGTGGCACACCCTGAGTCTTCGAAGGGCGTGAATTGCAGGAACCACGCCAAAACCACGCCCTTCGAAGACTCAGGGCGTGCCACACCCATTCGCGGCCTCCTCGCAATCGATTCGTCTTTCGAGTCTTGCGACTAATTGAACGGTATTGCGTTTAACCCTGAGCCAACGGCGAAGGCACCGGAGCCGGCGCTTCGATGCCTTCGCCGTTGGCTCAGGGTTAAACGAAAGGGCTCCGCCGAGCATACACCGAATGAGGAATGGCGTCGAAGGGAGCGATCGGAGTACCGGCCTCAAAACAAACAAGCCGGCTGATTCCCGAATGGGGAACCAGCCGGCGGGAGTGACGGCAGTCCGGGTCTACCACCGTCACCTCAATCTCGTGCTGTTGCCGCTGCCGGGCGGATGGCCACCGGCGGAGGCAACGTGGCTTCATCGTTCAATCGGAAGGGACTCAGGATCTCATCGGGAGCGAACGGCTTCACGGGATGGCCCGCAGCCTGTCGCTTGCGGGCAATCGCATGGCTGCGCGCCGACACTTCCAAGAACTGCAGGCGTTGCTGCGGGGTGACACCGTCCAGCTTGTTGCCGATCAGTTCGATCCAGCCGGGATGCTTGGCCATCGCCTGGGTCATCAGGTGGGCGAACAGCGTGATCTGCTTGAAATTGCGGTCGGCGATCGAGTGGCTGACGGGTGAGATCACCTTGGCCACGGTTTCCACCGCCACTGAAGGGAACTCCACGAAGACGTCCCCCGTGTGAGTCCCGATGATGCGGCCGTCGGCCTCCTTGGCGAACGTCGTCTGCAGTCGCATCACGGCGCGGGCGATGATCGGCCGCGGCAGCAGCGGGCTCTTGAATGCACCGTCACAATGGATCAACGTCTCTGACGGAGACTGCCGCAGGATCTGGATGTGTCCCACCGATCCGTCGCCCGCATCAGCGTCGAAACACCGGGGCTCGGTTTCGTTGAGTTGGAACTTCGAGATCTCCATCGCACGCCACGTCGCCACGGCCACATCGGGATTGCGCAGGAAGTGACCGTAGACATCGGGGTCCACTTCAAACGCGAGCGTTGGCAACCGCCGAAACATCGCCACGTTGTTCAGGATGCCGTTAACCTTCGCCGTGGCCTCGGGTGTGAGTTCCCCCAGGGCCAGATCGTTGATCGCCTGTTTGCGAACGGCGTAGGTCGACGTGCCCGGTTTGACGGTCAAGACGCCCAGCGTTTGAAACGCGGCGTCCAGTTCGCCATCACCCGAAAGAGCCTTCGTCGCGGCGGCCTCGGAGGCGTCGCGTGTTCCGAATGGAGAGTCGGCGGCGAACGCGGCGCTTGCCAGAGCCAGTCCGCAGGCGGCTCCGGCCGACAGCGCGCAGCGCCACGAACCCGATCGTAGAAAACGAGTCATCCCGGTCCATCCCCCCCTCGCCACCACATCCATCACTGGACGAACGGCCACCGGCCCTGGAAACTTGGCACCCGTGACGTTCCGATTTTGCCGGTCAGCCTGGTTGTCGTTCGCCCACAATTTCCGATCGCGGTGAACGACGGTGACCGGTACGGGAGGATTCATCGGCACAACCGTTGGGACCGGACCAGACATTCTATGTTCTCAAATTGGACCCGGCGGACCCTTCCGGTTGGCGACGCCGATCCCACGAAAACAGCCTGAAAACTCCGGGGAAAACACCGAGATGCCTCAACCTCTGACGTCCCTCGCCCGACACGTTGCGGACCTGCTGACACGGACGAACACGCGCGTCGTGTTCGCCGAGAGTTGCACGGCGGGCCTGGTCTCGGCGACGCTGGCCCGCGTGCCGGGGATCTCGGCGTTTCACTGCGGCTCGGCCGTCGTCTACCGGTTGGACACGAAGACGCGCTGGCTCGGCATCAGCGCCGCCATGCTTCAAGATCCCGGTCCGGTCAGTGATGAGGTCGCCCGCGCGATGGCCGTGGGTGTGCTCGAACGGACGCCCGAAGCGCGGATGTCCGCGGCCATCACCGGCCATCTGGGACCGAACGCCCCCGCCGGTCAGGACGGGCTCGTCTTCATCGGCATCGCCCGAAGAACAACCGACGGAATCGACGTTCAATCATTCCGGCGGGTTCTGCCCGACGCGATCACCGATCTGTCCGAGGCCGGAGCCGAATCGCTGCGGGAATGGCGGCAATGGAAGGCCGCCGAGCTGGTCTTGTCGTCGGTTCGCGATGAACTGACGCAACACAGCGGGAACCATGAGTAATCCGGGTTCAACAGTCTGTTGGCAAACGTCGAATCGGCGGCGCGCCGGCTCACTGCGGCTTGGGTGTCACCGCTGCGGCCCTTCTCATTCGCGCTCCATTTGATTCGCGCGGAAATGAATTCGTTCCGCGCGAATCAAATGGAGCGCGAATGAGAAGCGGTGCTGCCGTAGCCCTGGCGAAGAGACACCGCTCTCGTTGTGACGGACTGACAAACTTCTCGTCAATTGATCATGCACATGCGACAAACTGCGTGCGCGAGATCGACACACGGACAGCGATGAGCTCTCAATCGACGCGGCCGGGTGTTGGCGCGGGAGGCATCTCGGCAGGGCTCGGCGTGGGAGTCATCGATGACGGCGTCCACGGTTTCGGGGCGGCAAGCGTGTCACCCGGATACGAGTACGGGTGCGACGGCGGGTACAAGTTGCAGTCGTCATGCCGGTCATAACAACCCAGATAGCAGATGCCGCCACCGATCCGTTGGTTGATCGGACCGCACCAATCGGGCTTGCCGGCGCGGCTGGCATCCAGCCTCGGGTGATACCAATTGTCGAAGTAGACGTGAGTGTCGCTGATGTCGTCGACCGCGTTGGCGTACGGATTGAGCAGGCAGCAGCAACGGCACCCGGTGGCCAGACCGCTCAGCAACATCAAGCTCAGAAGGACGCCGCGTCGCATCATCCGTGATCCTCGCGAAGAAAAGGGGGCGGGAGTCTTTTTCCTGCCGCACGACGTCGCCCAAGAACGCTTGAATCGAGACTGTGCGGCAGAAAAAAACTCCCGACCCCTTCGCCCTTTCACTGCCATCGGTCGATCGGGGGTTCCGACTTGAACGGTTCTCGCGATCGTAAGGCGCGGCGGGGAACACGGATTGGGGGTGCCTGATTGGAGTGGGTCGTTGGCGGCGACTATGATGGCCCCAGTAACCCGAAGTGTGCTGGCGCAAGTAACCCGAAGCGTCAGCGAGGGAGTCTGAGACCTCCGGCCCGAATGAATCATGGACTGAACCACGAAATACTCGAAAGACACGAAAGGCTGAGAGCTGCGTCGCACGTCACCCCAAGCATGGTGTCACTCTGTCGACGGACCGACGCGTCAACCAACGTGCCTCATCGTTTTCCTTTCGTGTGTTTCGTGTATTTCGTGGTGAAGAATCGGGGCTGGACTTCGTTCCTCGC
>JANMLE010000497.1:0-2574 GCA_031372385.1 Planctomycetota bacterium
GACGTGAACCGCATGATCACCCCAAGATCAAAACCATCGACTACAAACCACAAAACAAGCACCGAACAAAGTGACTACCGTTGACTGACACTTTGTCACCACGCAACGCCGCGGGTGACTACCTTTGACTGACACTTGGCGAGTTACAGTGTCACTCGACGACCACGTCCCTTCGTCTGCATACTCGAAGACTTCGCCCGGACGGCAGCGTCGGGGCCACCGCGCCATTGAATCCGAATCAATTGCGGTCTGTGATGCCGCGCGGTCGAGCAATGGATGGCGATTGTTCCGTTCGGCGAGGCGACATTGGCGGCGTCGGAAGGGACGACGAGGCATCGCGAAAGGAAGTTCGGCGAATCGAAGTGTCGGCTGTTGATCCCGACCGACGACGCCATCCAGCCCGAATAGCAGTGGCACTCCAGCACCCAAAACGCCTGCCGTGACATCGAACGAAGACTGCTGCGATGAAGAACTCACTCACTTCGCAGGTTTCTGATGTCAACGTCAACGCCTGCTCGACTGCGATCCGGTAAACTGCGACAGCAACTGGTGCCTCGACCGTGACAGGGAGAGCGGGAAAAATGAGCACACGCGCACAAAACGAGGCCAAGTTCGGACGATGGGACGAGTTGTCCGGTGGAGGCCGGCGCTATTGGTTGGAAGTCCACGGACGCTTGGGATGGCTGGCCCGTTATCTCAAGGAGGTTGATGCCGAGGAAACGACGCTCCGTTTTTGGCAAGAGATTTATGACGATCAAGGCCAACTGGTCGAAGTTCACGAGAAATACCCGGTGGATCGAGGCCACCAGAAACCATAGGATGCCGTCATGACCATCACGAAACAAAGCGTCGCCGAAAAGATTGCGGAGTACCTCCACCACGAACTCACGCTGGCACAGTTGGTGGATTGGGCGGAGAACGCGCTGCTGGACGGAGAATTTGACGAGTCGAGCGCGGTCACCATCTCGACCGTCGTATCCCGTCTGGGTGTCGCCGACGTGCGCACCTTCGGGCTGACCTGGGAAGACTGCGAACAATTGCTTCAACAACTCGGCTACGCCGCTCAAGTCGCCATTGTGGCCGCATAAACCGCCAAACCACGGCATGCCATGTCTGTGGCTGTGTGATGGCTTGGCCGCCTTGGGACAAGCAGTCGAGTAGGTCAGGCTGTGCCTGACTCAATCATGGCGTTACCACAAGCAAGGGTCAGGCACAGCCTGACCTACAAGACTGACAACCTTCCCGCTGGTCACCGACTCCGCCAACATCGCCGACCAAAACGCCTGCCGCGACGCCGAACGAGGATTGATTCGATGACCTATCAAATTGAATTCAAGCCACGAGCGATCAAAGACCTCAGAGCCTTGCCGACGACCACACAGCGCCGCCTGATCCGCAAAATCGCAGCGTTGCAGAACGATTTGTCCGGCGACGTGAAGAAGTTGACGAACTTCACGCCAGAATACCGATTGCGGGTGGGAGACTATCGAGTGCTGTTTGAGGTGGAAGCAGACAAGATCATCGTTTATCGTCTCCTGCACCGAAAAGACGCTTACCAATGAACGGAGTCGGCCATGTTGAAACTTCATCCCGAAATCCTGGTCAAGAACGGCAAGAAACAGTTCGCCGTGCTGCCGTACGAGGAGTTCCTGGCCGTGCAAGAGCGGCTCGCCGAAGCCGATGACCTGTTGGAGCTTCGCAAAGCCAAGCGGGCAGAAGGCAAGAAGCGGGCAATTCCATTGGCCGAGGTGAAGCGCGAGTTTGGCGTGCGCTAACTCCCTGCGTTCGGACGATTGATCTCGACGACGCGAGAGTTTGGGCGGGATGGCACTGCTTGAGCGAGCCAACACGTGAGAATGTGCCACTGCTGCGGAGTCTGCGGAGAAAAAGTGCCGAGTGGTCTTTGGCTCGAGTCCTGTAGGTCAGGCTGTGCCTGACGCAATCATGGCGTCACCACACGCAAGAGTCAGGCACAGCCTGATCTATAGGACTACAGGACTGACAACCCTCCCGCTGGTCACCGACCCCGCCGCATCTGAAATCGCAAGTGTCCCGGACGCTCAGGGCGTCCGGGACACTTCGCATGGACCCGTTCAACAATCACCAAGCGATCAAGAGATGCCGAGTTGGTCGCGGGCCGCATCGGTCATGCGGCGGGGTCCAAAGCGGGAATAGTCTGCCGAAGCACGAGGTCGGCCGGTTGGCGATTTGCCAGCGGGGAGATCGGACTCCGAGGCTCAAAAAGTATGAGACTCAGACGTACTTCGGGATCTTCGGTTCGGGCACCTCGTCCAGCAGCCGCGCGATGATGGTTTCCGAGGTCATTCCTTCCGCCTGAGCTTGGAAGTTTGTCGACAGGCGATGGCGCAGGACCGGGACCGCGACACGGCGGATGTCCTGCATCGAGACGCTGGGCCGGCCGTCCATCGCGGCCATCGCCTTGCCGCCGGCGATCAGGAATTGACCGGCGCGCGGTCCCGCGCCCCAATCCACCAGTTCGCGCACGAACTTCGGGGACGTGGGGTCTCCCGGTCGCGTGGCCCGCACCAGCCGCGCGACATAGTTGATCGTCAG
>JANMLE010000521.1:0-13752 GCA_031372385.1 Planctomycetota bacterium
CAGACGTGTGAAACGCTTGGGGTCTCGGGCGTTCAAATGTCCTGACGCCCTGGGTTTGGGCGTTCAAATGTCCTGACGCTATCGGATTGCAGGTGTCGCTGATTTTGCCCCGAAGGGGCGGAGGAAACCAGCCCAGGGCAAGCTCGCTCTGCGAGCGCCGCCCTGGGATCGGGGATCCAATGAATTGATGTGCCCTGAAGGGGCACGGGAGGTCTCGACGTTCCGTAGCCCTTTCAGGGCAGACATCCTGTGTGTGGCTGATACCCAGGGCGGCGCTCGCCGAGCGAGCTTGCCCTGGGCTGATTTCCGTCGGCCCCGTCGGGGCGAAGAACATGACGCATGCAATCCGTTCGAAGAACATGACGCATGCAATCCGTTATCGTCAGGAAATGTGAATGCCCGACCCCGGTGCGACGGACTCCCGACTTGCTCTTGAGTTCCTCAGATGCATTCGCGCGGCAGATCCGTGTCCCAGAATTGCGACCGGATGGATGCCTCAAGTATCCTGTGCCCCGCTCCGGTCGTCGCAACTTCCTTTGAAAGTCGTTCTCCGCATGAAGCCCATTCAAAAACTGCTGGTCGCCAACCGCAGCGAAATCGCCATTCGAGTCTTTCGCAGCGCCCATGAACTGGATATCCGCACGGTCGCGATCTACACCCACGAGGACCGCTACGCGCTGCACCGCTTCAAGGCGGACGAGGCTTATCAGATCGGCAAACAGGGGGAACCGATCCGGGCGTACCTCGACATTCCCGCCATCATCCGGATCGCCAAGTCGGCCGGGGTCGACGCGATCCATCCCGGCTACGGGTTTCTCTCGGAAAACCCGGAATTAGCGCGAGCCTGTGATGCGGCCGGGATTCAATTCGTGGGCCCCACGTCGAAGATCCTGGAACAACTCGGCGACAAGATCACCGCGCGTGAGATCGCCAAGTTGGCCGGCGTTCCTGTGCTGGGTGGCAGTTCAAAGCCGATCGCCAGCGTCGAAGATGGAGAGAGTCTGGCGCAGTCGCTGGGCTACCCCGTGATCCTCAAGGCCGCCAAGGGGGGCGGAGGTCGCGGCATGCGCGTCGTCACCAAGGCCGAGGATCTGCCGGGCTTGTTCGAACAGGCGCAGCGAGAGTCACTCTCCGCGTTTGGTTCCCCCGACATCTTCGTTGAGAAATTCATCCAGCGTCCGCGGCACATCGAAGTCCAGTTGATGGGGGACAAGCACGGCAATCTGGTTCACCTGTTTGAACGCGACTGCTCGGTGCAGCGCCGCCATCAGAAGGTCGTCGAGATCGCACCGGCACCGTTCTTGGCCACCGAGATCCGCGACGCGATCTGCGAATCGGCCCTCAAGATCGGCCGGGCGGTCGACTATCAGAACGCGGGAACCGTCGAGTTCCTGTTCGACACGGATCACGACACGTTCTACTTCATCGAGGTCAACCCGCGCATCCAGGTCGAGCACACCGTGACCGAGGAAGTCACCGGCATCGACATCGTGAAGTCGCAGATCCTGGTGGCGCAGGGTGTCCCTCTGTCCGATCCGGAGATCGGCCTTGGGAACCAGGCCGACATCAAGACGAACGGCTTTGCCATTCAATGCCGCGTCACCACCGAAGACCCGACCAACAACTTCATGCCCGATTACGGCCGCGTGTCGCATTACCGCTCGGCCAGCGGGATGGGAATCCGACTCGACGCCGGCAGCGCGTTTTCCGGCGCGGTGGTCAATCCATTTTATGACTCGCTGCTGGTCAAAGTCTCGGCGCGGGGACGACGCTTTCAAGACGCGGCGGCGCGGATGGAGCGGTGTCTGCAAGAGTTCCGCATCCGCGGCGTGAAGACCAACATCCCCTTCCTGATCAAGGTGATGACGCACCCGCTGTTCATCGGCGGCAAGATCACCACGCGCTTCATCGACGAGACCCCCGAGTTGTTCCAGTTCGCACCCCGGAAGGATCGCGCCACCAAGGTGCTCACGTTCCTGGCCGAGACGATCCTGAATTCGAGCAAGTCGCATGCGGCGATGATCGCCACGATTGACCGCGCTCCGGCGCCGTTGCCGGAACTCGATCTGAACGCGCCGATTCCACCCGGCACCCGGAACAAGTTGCAGGAGTTGGGTCCGAAAAATTTCGCCGACTGGGTGCGCGATCAGAAGGGACTGCTGATCACCGACACCACGATGCGCGATGCGCATCAGTCACTGTTGGCGACCCGGTTCCGCACGCACGACCTGCTGGTGATCGCCGACGCCTATGCGAGGCTCTGTCCGCAGTTCTTCTCGCTCGAAATGTGGGGCGGGGCGACGTTCGACACGGCGATGCGTTTCAACAAGGAATGCCCGTGGGACCGGCTGTCGCAGTTGCGGGAGAAGATCCCCAACATTCTGTTCCAAATGTTGCTGCGGGCCTCGAACGCGGTCGGCTACACGAACTACCCGGACAACGTCGTCGTCGAATTCGTGAAGGAAGCGGCTCAAACGGGCATGGATTTGTTCCGCGTGTTCGACTCCCTGAACTGGGTGCCGAACATGAAGGTCGCGATGGACGCGGTTGTCGATTCGGGAATGATCTGCGAAGCGGCGATCTGTTATTCGGGTGACATCCTCAACCCCGGCCGGCCGAAGTACGACTTGAAGTACTACGTCACGTTGGCGAAGGAACTCGAAAAGATGGGGGCGCACATGCTCGCCATCAAGGACATGGCCGGACTGTGCAAGCCCGCCGCCGCGGCCAAGCTGATCAAGACGCTGAAGGAAGAGATCGGCATCCCGATCCACTTCCACACGCACGACACCGCGGGCATCCAAGCGGCTTCGATCCTGATGGGGAGCGACGTCGGCCTGGATGTGGCGGATGCCGCGTTGGCCCCGATGTCCGGTGGAACGTCGCAGCCCAATCTCAACGCGCTCGTCGAAGCGCTGCGGTTCTCGGACCGGGATACCGGCCTGAAGACCGAGCACCTCGATTCGCTCGCGCGGTACTGGGAAGTCGTGCGGCAGTACTACCTGCCGTTCGAAACGGTCATGCTCCCCGCGACCGCCGACCTGTACCAGCATGAGATGCCCGGTGGTCAGTACACGAACTTGTACCAACAGGCCAAGGCGCTGGGACTGGCGAGTCGCTGGCCGGACATCTGCCGCGTGTATGCCGACGTCAACCAGTTGTTCGGCGACATCATCAAGGTGACGCCGAGTTCCAAGAGCGTCGGCGACATGGCGCTGTTCATGGTTGCGAATGAACTGACCGCCGCGGACATCCTGGATGAGAACAAGGATCTGTCGTTCCCCGAGTCGGTGATCGATTTGATCAGCGGCAAGATGGGACAGCCGCCGGGCGGATTCCCGCCGCAGGTCCAAGCCCGCATTCTCCGCGGCAAGCCGGTCGTCATGGGACGCCCCGGCGAAAGCCTCGCGCCGGCCGACTTCAAAGTGGCGGCCGACAAGGTTCGCACCATTCTGAAGCGCGAGCCGTCGAACCGCGATGTCGTGACGTGGCTGCTATACCCGAAGGTCTTCGAAGAATTCACGGCGCATGTCGAGAAGTATTCGGACACGAGCGGACTGCCGACGCCGGTGTTCTTCTACGGACAATCTCCGGGCGAAGAGATCGCCGTCGACATTGAGCCGGGAAAGCGGCTGATTGTCCGTTTCCTGACGATCGGCGATCCGCACGCCGACGGCCAGCGCACCCTCTTCTTCGAACTGAACGGCCAGCCGCGCGACGTGACGATCGTCGACAAATCGCTGGAGCCGGATGCGGCCTCGAACATCAAGGCCGACTCGACGAACCCGAAACATTTGGGAGCCAGCATGCCGGGTATGGTCGTCACCGTCGCCGTTCAACCGGGCGACAGCGTGAAGAAGGGGCAGAAGCTGTTCAGCTTGGAAGCGATGAAAATGGAAACGAACCTGACGGCCGAGCGCGACGGCAAGATCGGTCAGATCCTCGTCAAACGCGGAACCCAAGTCGCCGCGGGGGATCTGCTGATGATGTTCGAATAGACATCAAGCAAGCGAGACGTCTTTGGGAGTGCTCCGGCTTTTTTTTGGGAGTGCTCCGGCTTGACGGAGCTTTGGAATGCGGCCCGGCCGCTTTCTTTGGATTCCGCGACAGCGCCCATTCGAGCGAACCGCCAAAGCGGCTTCACCGCAATTCAAAATTCCAAAGCTCCGTCAAGCCGGAGCACTGCCAAAGTGTGGAGCTCGTCTCACGCGACCCGCCACCGGCAACACAGATCGCGGAAACTCGGTGACGAGGTCGTGGGATGATGCGGTTGTGACGGGGAATGCCATTGCGGGCAGCTTGCGGGTCGGCGAGACCTTGCCGGGGGACGGCGGGGTGCAGTCGTTTCTTGGTGGTAGCCCTGTTGCGGAGAGGCTGTGAGCTTTTCGTGGGATAGGCTTCCAGCCCGTCATCTTCTTGTGCGGAATTGACAAGCTGGAAGCGTATCCCACGTCAATTGATCACAGCCTCGAAGCGACAGGGCGACCTCCCAGAAACCCCTGCCTCACAGCGTCGTGTTGGTAAACCGCCAATTGACGGCTGCACTCGCGACAGCGGGAACAACGTGGCGACGATTGAATGGGGAGGGCTGTCACAGCATGATCTTGGTTGCGTCGAGTGCGAACGTGCGATGACCAATTTGTTCTTACGTGGAGGGACTTTGAGATGAATTCGAGAACCGGACGATGGACTGCGTGTTGGAAGAGCTGTTTGCTGCTGGCGGCCACTGGGATGCTGCTGATTGCGGTCGATTCAGCGCACGCGCAACAATTGACGGGAACCGATGTGAATCTGACGAGCGCGTTCCCGCAAGTTACGTTCAACGACAATGTTGGCACTCTGCAGGTTTTTAGATTCTTGGGATTCGATGCCGACTTCCGATTTGAAGATGTCACGGCAGGAACAATCCCGTTTTTGATTGCTGCTGGTGCGCCAACAGGCAGTATCCGAGTTGATGCGACTGGGAACGTGGGGATAGGGACATTTTTTCCTGCGAGCGATTTGCACATCCAAACCCCCGGTCTCTTGCCTGCGCTGCGTTTAGAATCAACCAACGGAACATCCCCTTACACGTGGGACTTGGAGGGGAGTGCCGGGGGATTCAATCTGGTTGACGTGGTCAATGCCAACACCATTCCGTTTGGCGTCTCTGCTGGCGCGCCGGCGAACAGTTTTCTGATTGGCTCGAACGGCAACGTGGGGATCGGAACGGCGACTCCGTCGTCAAAGTTGCACGTCCACAAGTTGGCCCAGGCACTCACCAGCGAGCAGTTGGCCCAATTCAGCGTGAGCGACGACGCGATCGGTAAACTCGTGATTAGCAATGCCAACAATGTCAATGGCTCCTTCGTTCCCAAAATCCAGGGAACGTCGGCTGGCGCTGCGGGGGCACTCGGCATGGAAGGGGTGATCACGAGTGATACGGGGTCGACCGCCGCCATCTATTACAGCGCCCGCACGGCCGCCGGCGGGCAGTTGTCGAAGCGACCGCTGGTCTGGTATCTCAACAACGGCACCCTGAAAGTGTCGATTCTCGCCAATGGCCATATTACGGCGAGTGCGTTCGATGTCGTTTCCAGCCGGACGATGAAAGACAACATCACCGACCTGGATTCCCGCACCGCGTCCGAGGCGCTGCGGCAACTGACGCCGGTCGAATTCGTCTACAAGGATGATCCGGCCGCCGAGAAGCAGGTCGGCTTCATCGCCGAAGACGTCCCCGAGATCGTCTCCAACCCCGATCGCAAATCCGTCCCCGTGATGGACGTCCTCGCGCTCGTCACCAGGGTCGTCAAAGACCAGCAGCAGACGATTGAAGTTCAGAAGAAGTCGCTGGCAGAACAGCAACAGGCGATCGACGGGCAGAAGAAGTTCATCGACGAGCAACGGAAGGCCAGCGACGACCAAAAGAGAATGCTCGACGAAGTGTTGCAACGCCTCTCGCGCCTGGAAAACCAGTTGCCAAAGTAGCGACCTCCCGCACTGGCGGGGCGTCAGTTCGTTCCGGAGTTTCGCCCGTGAAACGACGTCCATGAGCACACGCCCTGGATTTTCCACTTGAGGGTCGTTGGACATTCCGCCCTGGATGTTGTCCCGAATTTCAGTCCTTGGAGTTGGCTCGCCCAACCACCGCGGACTAACGGGCGCGGCGACGGGACAGACCCAACCGACTTCACCTGTGGCAAGCTCATTGAAGTCTCAGCGTCCCTGAGTTAGGTCGCAATGAGTACAATGCGACCGTGATTGAATCTTTCGAGCTGTCACAGCGTGATCTTGTTTACGTCGAGTGCGAATGTGCGATGACCAATTTGTTCTGACGTGGAGGGACTTTGAAATGAATTCGAAAGCCGGACGATGGACTGCGTGTTGGAAGACCTGTTTGCTGCTGGCGGCGAACGGCATGCTGCTGATTGCGGTCGATTCAGCGCAGGCGGAAAATGTGATTGCCGACGATCTGAGGTTGCAGACGGCGATTCGCCCACATCTGACTTTCGACCAGTTGGGGAATGGTGGCCAAGTTAGGCCTGCTCAATGGTTTCTCGAGGCGAGTGAGTTCAGTTTCACCGTAGGAGTTGTAACCCAAGGCAACGTTCCGTTGAATATTTCTGCCGGCCCAGACACACGTGTCGGTTTCGGGAATGCCGCCGCCGCCCGATCATTGCACGTCACTACGCCTGAACTCCTGCCTGCGCTGCGATTGCAATCCACCGACGCGACATTCGCACACACATGGGACATCGAGAGTAGCTTCTTCGGATTCAACCTGGTTGACGTGACCAACAGCAACGCCATTCCGATTACCGTCCGTTCGGGTGCGCCGACAAACAGTTTTCTGATCGACCAAACGGGCAAGATCGGCCTGGGGACAAACAATCCGTTGGCACCGCTTCACGTCCACAAGGCGGCCCAGGCGTCGGTTGCGGAGACGATTGCCAGATTCAACGTGAGCGACGACGCGATCGGGAAACTGGTGATCAGCAATGCTTCAAGTGCTAATGGTTCGTTCGTTCCCAAAATCCAAGGGACGTCGGCTGCCGCTGCAGGGGCACTCGGCATGGAAGGGGTGATCACGAGTGATACGGGGTCGACCGCCGCCATCTATTACAGCGCCCGCACGGCCGCCGGCGGCCAATTGTCGAATCGACCGCTGGTCTGGTATCTCAACAATGGCGGCCTGAGAGTGGCGATTCTCGCCAATGGCCACATTACGGCGAATGCGTTCGATGTCGTTTCCAGCCGGACGATGAAAGACAACATCACCGACCTGGATTCCCGCACTGCGTCCGAGGCGCTGCGACAACTGACGCCGGTCGAATTCGTCTACAAGGATGATCCGGCCGCCGAGAAACAAGTCGGCTTCATCGCCGAAGACGTCCCCGAAATCGTCGCCAACGCCGACCGCAAATCAGTCCCCGTCATGGACGTCCTCGCCCTCGTCACCAGGGTCGTCAAAGACCAGCAGCAGACGATCAACGAGCAGAAGAAAGCCATCGACGCGCAACGGCAGGCCAACGACGACCAACAGAAAGTGATCGGCGATTTGTTGCAGCGTCTGAGCCGCCTGGAAAACCAGATGCGGGGCAAGGAATAGTCACGCGTGAAAACGGCACTGGACGTTGCCGGTGAGATCATCAGTTTCAGGCGATTCCGTGCAACGTCGCTGTTGCCATTCCGCGGATCATCGTCACGGCAATGGTCTTGGCCAACCACCTGTCTCTTGTCACTCGCAACTCGTCTCCCTCGACAGTCCGCACGACAGCGTGATACCTTCCCCCGCGATGACTCATTCGCTTCGATTCGGACCAGACAGATGACCGCAACCAGTCCACGCCGCGCCGTGGTGCTCGTCAGCGGCGGACTTGATTCCGCCACGATTCTTGCCATGGCCAAGGCGGATGGCTTTGAACCCAGCGCGATTTCGTTCGACTACGGACAGCGCCACCGGTTTGAGTTGGAAGCGGCCGGCCGGGTCTGCACCGCGGCCGGTGTGAAGCGTCACATCGTCGTGCCGCTGGATCTACGGGCCTTTGGTGGGTCCGCCCTGACCGATGACATCGCTGTCCCGAAAGATCGCAGCGACGCGCAGATGTCTTCCGGGGGGATTCCGATCACTTACGTTCCCGCGCGCAACACGATCTTCCTGTCGGTCGCGCTCGGATGGGCGGAGGTCTTGGGCGCGTCGGACCTGTTCATCGGTGTGAATGCCGTCGACTACAGCGGCTATCCCGACTGCCGGCCCGAGTTCATCGCCGCGTTTCAACAGTTGGCGAGACTCGCGACAAAGTCCGGTGTCGAGCGGACGGCGGACTGGCGCATCCACGCTCCATTGATCGCGCTCAGCAAGGCCGAAATCATCCGGCGCGGCATGGAACTGGGAGTCGACTACGGGCTGACGCACAGTTGCTACGATCCCGATGAACGGGGACGGGGGTGCGGTCATTGCGATTCCTGTCAGTTGCGGCTGAAGGGGTTTGCCGAAGCGGGCCTGACCGATCCGGCCCCGTACGTGACCGCGTGCTGACAGAGAATTGAGTCTGCCGAAGTGCGAATTGCCGAGGTGTTCCAATCGATTCAAGGGGAAGGCGAGTTCTCCGAAACGCCGTCGGTGTTCGTGCGGACCACGGGCTGCAATCTGCGCTGCTGGTTCTGCGACACGCCCTACACTTCGTGGCAACCCGAGGGAACGCGGCGCGACTGGCGCGAACTGCTCGATGACGTCCTGCGAATCGACTGCCCGCACGTCGTCCTGACCGGCGGGGAACCGATGCTGCAGCCGGAGGTTGTTCCGCTGTCGCAGGCCCTGCGCGAGGCGGGCCGGTTCGTCACGATCGAAACGGCCGGCACGGTGTTTCGACCCGTGGCCGCCGACTTGATGTCGATCAGTCCCAAGCTGTCGAACTCGGCGCCACGCAAGGCCGGGCGCTGGCGAACCCGGCACGAACGCGACCGACAGCGGCTCGACGTGATCCGGCAGTTGATCGAACGGTTCCACCATCAGTTGAAGTTTGTGATCGATGAACCGCGCGATCTGGACGAAGTCGTCGAGTACCTGTGCGGGCTGCCGCAGGTCCCCCCGGATCGTGTCTGGCTGATGCCACAGGGGGTGACCGCGGACGAACTCGCGGCCCGGACACGTTGGCTGGCCCCGGCCGCGGCCCAGCTTGGTTATCAACTTTCGCCGCGCCGGCACATCGAGTTGTTCGGCCACACCCGCGGCACGTGATGGACCGAGACTGAATGGCGAGTTCTGCCGATCGCCAGATGAGGCCGCATTTCACGGGTCGGTGTGTGTCTATTCTGTCGCCGCGGGACAAGGTCGCGTGAAGCGTGTCCCGAGTGGACGATGCCGGGGACGGACAACGACGAGTGTCATGTGGAATTCTCGTGATTGTCGGTAACCGCCGCGGATGATTGCGGCGGCGGCGATCGTATCGAACAGGCGGCCCAAGACCGGAGAACTGTCGTGATCCGCGTCAGGGTCCGGCTCGACTCACCCTGCCCGAGCCTTTAGAATCGCCCGCGGTTTCGCCAGTGAATCTGGATAGACACATGACCATCGATTTTGAATTCCACAACGACACCGAATTCCGCAAGCTGCTGATGCGCAGTCCGGACGTGGACCTGACGGTGCTGGCCCTGGAACTGGCGCGCGATGGCCAGCCGCGTCTCGACTTTGCCCACACTCTGGAATGGATCTCCCGGCGCGCGGACGAGGTCCGCAGTCACCTGGCCCGGGCTCGCAACGACCGGGCCATGCTGCGTGAACTCTCGCGCTGCCTGTATGGAACCCACGGTCTGCATGGTGACAAGGAGGCGTTCCAGCGGGCGGAGAGCAGTTACATCAACCGCGTGATCGAAACGGGCGTCGGCATTCCGATCAGCCTGTCGCTGGTCTATGTGGCGGTCGCACAGCGCGCGGGGGTCGACTTGGAGGGCGTGGCCGCCCCGATGCATTTCCTGTCACGGCTGGAGACGATCGAGGGTCCGCTGTTCGTCGACGCCTTCCATCAGGGGGAAGTGCTCACCTACGACGAATGCTGCACTTGGTTGGAGTCGCTGAGCGGCCTCGACCCGGAAGAAATTGAGAGTTCGCTCGAAGCCGCCCGCCCGCGTGATGTCGTGATCCGGATGCTGAACAATCTGAAGGCGCTGCAGGTCCGGCAGGAGCAGTGGGAACAGGTGTGGCACGTGCAGCGACGGTTGGCGGCCCTGCATCCGGGGGCGTTTGAACATCGCCGCGATCTGGCGCTGGTTGCCCTGAAATCCAACAGGCCCGGCCCGGCCATCGACCTGTTGGAAGGATGCCTGAAGACCTGCACGGCACACGACCGCCCAATATTGCAGACACACCTGCTGGCCGCCGAGCGCCTGTTGGCCGATCGGAATTGAAGCGCCGCTGCCATTGAAGTGCGGGGCCTTGACGCCGCCCGGGGTTGGCCGCCATCAGGGACTGCTTCGTAAAGCAGTCGGCAGGAAATGATCTACCCGTAGGACGGATTTTCAATCCGTCCGGCGTTGACGGACGGATTGGAAATCCGTCCTACGTCATTGGTAATTGATTTCCTGAGGACTGCCCGACGGCGGCGCGTTGCCTTGGTCAGGCATGTTGGCGGCCGGGTTGCGGAGTCGGCCCGCGATCAGTCGGTATCTTTGGCACCGTGATCTTCACGCGCTCGTTCGTCGCCTGATCCACCACGGTTGAGCCCTGAGCTCTTCTGAACGACGGGAGCGGGCGGCGCGAATTGTCCCGCCCGCAGTCGATTGATGTGGATCTGGTCCGCCACATGCATCGCGCACTGCGGGTGAATCCCCTCGTGCGAGTAGCTCGGCTGTCCACAAACCGGACACGGTGCCCGAGTGGCGGAAGGATAGAGCGGGGCGGGCTTCTTGTTCGCGTTGGTCATTCGGTGTTCCCGCCTGCGACAGGCTCGTGACGTCCTGACAACCTGTCCGTAACTCAACTGGTCTTGATGGCGAGTCTGCGGCGTCGTTCGAGCGCCCGTGGGCTGCGTCGACCGCCTTGACACTCACCGAAAGCAACACTGCCGGAGAATGGAATTCCCCGGCAGTGATCGAATTCGAATTCTTTAACAGACGGTTTGCGTTAGTAACGCGATCCGCCGCCGCCGCCGTACTTGCCACCACCGCCGCCGCCGCCACTGCGACCGCCACCACCACCACCACCACCACCGCCGCGATCTTCGCGGGGACGAGCTTCGTTGACGGTCAACGCACGGCCGTCGACGTCCTTGCCGTTCAGCGCCGCGATCGCCGACTTGCAGGCCTGATCATCGGCCATTTCGACGAAGCCGAAGCCCTTGGAGCGACCGGTGTCGCGATCCATGACCACCTGGGCCGAACGGACTTCTCCGAACGGAGCGAACAACGTCTCCAAAGACGAGTTGGTTGCGCTGTACGTCAGGTTGCCCACATACAATTTCATAGCCATCGACATTCCTTTCCATGCCGTCCTGCCGAACCTGACGTCCTGATTGAACCGGCCTGCGAGACGAGACACGATACCGACCAACCGCACTAAACGGGTGGCACTCAAACCAGCCTCCGCGGACACAGCGTTCGCGGCCATTGCACCATGATTGCGTCGCATCGCGGTGAAATCTGTCGTGGGACAGATTGGCATGCCTCAAGGCACGCATCACCACTCGGCGACAACTCAAGAAAACGACTCCCGTGGAGAATCTGCTGGGGTCGTTAGTTTGGTGTGAGGCTGGGGAGAACAAAGCTCTGACCCGGCACCCGGCACAAGAAACGATCGGAGCTGATTTTCAAGGCGAAAATCTTCTTCTATCAGGGGCAGACTGTAACACAACGGTCTCTGTTTACAGATGCCAAAAGGAGAGATTCCGCGAAGTTTCCAGAAGTACGCCATTCCCGTGTCATTCAGCGACGGTGTTCACGGTTGAGTCCGGCGTCTAAAATCCGCCGCTCCTTGAACTGTGAATTGCTGACTTGGAAGGAAGTGCGATCTCGTGACTGCTTCGCCGTCGTCCCGCAAGCCGCTCCTGTTGATCTTCGTGACCGTCTTCATCGATCTGCTGGGCTTCGGCATCGTGCTGCCGCTGCTGCCACGATATGGCGAGCACTTTCTGCCTGTGGAAATTCAGGCGGCCGCCTCAACCGGAATTTTGTCGGCCGCCCCCAGCGCCGCCCCCGGCTATGTCGCGGCCGCCTTGTCGCTGATTGCATTCCTGTACGGGCTGTGTGTGCTGCCGGAATCGTTGCGACCGGGGGAAACGCTGAAGCGCCGGGCCAACCTGTTCAACATTTCCGCCGGACTGCGGGCGGTGACGCGCGGGTCGCACGCGCTGATCCTGTCCGCGATTTTTCTGACGACGTTCGCGTTCGCGCAGTTCGAAAGCACGCTGTCATTGCTTACCAAGCATCTGGGAGGGACGGTGGCCGATGAAGCGGCGCGCGACTGGCGGCGCGGGGCGATTCTCGGCTGCCTGATGGCCTCGTTCTCGGCGATGCAGTTCTTGTTTGCCCCGCTGTGGGGACGGTTATCGGATCGGATCGGACGGCGGCCCGTGCTGCTGGTCGGTCTGGCGGGTTCGACGATTTCGTACTTCCTGTTTGCGTTGGTGACACAGTGGGGCAACCGCGGTCCCATTCTCGGACTTAGTCCGCTGGTCTGGTTGTTCGTGACCCGGATCGGGGCGGGAATCTCGGGAGCCACCATTTCGACCGCGCAGGCTTACATCGCCGACTGCACGGACGAAAAGTCGCGCGGCAAGGGAATGGCGATGATCGGAGCCGCGTTCGGCATCGGGTTCACGTTCGGACCACTGCTCGGCGCGGCGTTTGTGTCCGGAGAGGCGCGGGGACACGGGATGAGCGACCGCGCAAACTTTCTGGTCTTCGCCTACATCGGGTTCATCCTGACACTCAGTCAGGGGTTCCTCGTTCGGCGGTTGATCCCCAAGCTGGGGGAATTCCGGATGGGGCTGTTCGGCGTCGTGCTGATGACGCTGGGGCTGCTGTTGATCGGCGTCGCATCGCACCAGACATCGTTTGCATTGCTGTATTGTGTCCTGCCGGTTGTCGTCGTCGGATACTCGGCAGCCACGCCCTCGCTGCTGTCCATGCTGTCACTCACATCGGGAGCGGACGAGCAGGGGGAACTGATGGGAATCGGACAGAGCATGTCGTCGCTGGCCAGAATCCTGGGACCGCTCGCCGGACTGTCGCTGCATCATGGATTGGGGATCGCATTTCCCTATTGGTTCGCAGCGGTGCTGATGCTGGGCGGGGCGGTGATGGTGCTGGGCTTGCGGACGGCGGTGAAGAAGACGGCAACGGATAGTGGGCAGTAGGCAGTGGTGGAGAAGTAAGAGGCGGCGTGTGAATCGGGACCGGCGCGATGTCTCATCGGCCGTCACTCACGGCTTCCCGCCGATCAGCTTTTCGGACGCGGCGACGATCGTTTGGCGGGCCCGCTCGTCGCAGGAGCCCCCCTTGAATGAAAACCGCTCCACGATCCGGCGATCCTGATAGGTGACGACCGAGACTGCCGACTCGCGCGAAAACGCGAGCGGTGAACCCTGCGTTGTCGCCTCACCGACCAGCGTCAACGGCAGGTCGATCTTCTCGTCAAACGCCAGCGTCTGCAGGCGGGCGGCATCACGCTGCGGAGTGTCCGTCAGCAGCACGGCGAAACATCTCAGTCCATCGGCGCGGTGCCGGTTCACGGTGCGGTCGAGATCTTTCAGCAGCAGGGCAGTGTCCGGGCCG
>JANMLE010000552.1:0-1487 GCA_031372385.1 Planctomycetota bacterium
ACCGCCGCATCCCGGGTTGGAAGCAGGACATCACGGGAGCCCGCAAGTTGAGCGATCTACCCGCCGGTGCCCGCCACTACGTCGATGCGATCAGCGAACTGATGGGCCTCCCCGTGAAGTTCATCAGCATCGGCCCGGACCGCGCGCAGACGATCCTGTTGTAGTGGTGCATCACACTGCCCAGAGTGAGACGTTTTCGTTTAACCCCATCGCCAACGGCGTGGGTGCGAATGCGGATGAAGTGAGTGTCTCGGACGCTCGGAGCGTCCGGGACACTGGCTCCAACATCCCGATCTTCACCACCCCTTCCCCCCCAAAGAAAGGTCCATCATGGTGCGAATTCTCGGCATGGCAGTACTCGTTCTGACGCTGTGTCGCGGTCAGGTTTCCGCGCAAGTCAGTCTCGAACTGAAGTACCTGCCGGGTTCGAAGTCGGTCAGCGAGACCGACGTCAAGACGCACCAGATCTTGACGTTGGCCGGCACGGACCTGGAAACCACGTCGACCTCATTGAGCATCAATTCGCAAACCATTGGGCCACGCGGTGACGACGGCTCGTTGAGTGTTCAGGATAAAGTCGACGTGCTGCAAACGGAGGTGGGGCTTCCCGGCGGAATCACGCTCCGTTTCGACTCGGCCAACCCTGACAAGAAGGCCGACATCCCGCAACTGGAGCCGATCATGGAGCGGCTGCGGGTGACGTTCAAGACCCCCGTCACCACGATCTTGGACGGCATGAACAAGGTCAAGGAGATCAAGTTTCCCGAGGGGGTCGTCGAGTCCTTGGGCGATTCGAACAAGAGTCTCTTCGACTCCGCCAAACGCAAAAAGGCGGCCGAACAAGCCAGGGGCTACCTGCCGGACGAAGCGGTCAAACCCGGTGAGACGTGGGAACGCGCGTTGGATGCCGACATTGGCGACGGTCAGACAATGGCCTTTCGAATCAAGTACACGTATGTCGGAACTGTCGAGCAAGACGGTCAGACCTTCGACAAGATCACGGCCAAGGCGTTCGAGGTCAATTACTCGATCGATCCGGCCAATCCGACGATCAAGGTGGCGAAGAGTGATCTCAAGGTGACGGAGTCCGATGAAACGGTTCTGTTCGATCGCGAACGGGGTTTCGTCCAGCAAAAGACGGGCAAGATTCGCATCCAGGGACCGCTGACTCTTGTCTTCAACGGGGTGGAATTGGACGGTAAAGTCGACCTGACGATGGAACAAAAGACCAAACGCCAGAAATGAGCCCGATCCCAGTGTGAGGGATGGATTCCTCCAGTCGAGTGTTCCCTCATGACATGGATTCAAACCATCCCGAAATCGCAGGCCGGCCCGGAATACCGGGCGGCGCTCGAGGCCCAGCATGCGTGGTATCCGCGCGAATACGAGGCGGATGTCCCCGGTCTGCCGAGTGCCGATGGGGACGGCATCGTCGCTTCACACAGCCTAATTCCCAACGCGCTGCATCACGCCTTCGCCACGTTTGG
>JANMLE010000035.1:0-15765 GCA_031372385.1 Planctomycetota bacterium
GTTTTTTTTTTTATGCCCCCCCCCCGTCCCACAACTCGGAAAAAATCGTTTTTGGGGGCATTAAAAAATACACCCGACCCCCTGGACGCGGCGGCTATTCGGACAGCCTCTCAATGAGTCAAGTTCGTGTGGCTCTCCACCATTCCTGTTGAGAGTTGTGTGAAGTGAGCGGCAAGGCACCAGCCCCCTGCCGCTCACGGGTGTTGTTCAATGGGAATGGTGGAGAGCCGGAATTGGCAAATCGTCGACTTTTTGGAATTTGGATCGACACATCACTTCGCATCCCATCCAGTCGTTACGCACAGCGCGGTTGGACGCCGACAGTCTGACGAATGCGCAGAAGCGATGCCAATCGGCGAAACTTGCCGGGTGAAAATGGCGATATTGAACGCATGAGTAAGCTTTGACGGGGAGGCAGGTGTTGCGGCCTCCCCGCGACTCTGTGAGCCACGCATCGATTCAGGAAGCCACTCAGGAATCCACAACACCGCTTTTCAAGAGCGGGGTTGCAATCGATGCCCAGGAGGCAGAACCCGGTCCAGGACGACCCCCGCGTCAAAACTCATCCCCAATCGCGGATCGGAAGGAGCAATCGTGTACACATCAGAAGGTATGAAAATGCGATCGATCGAGAATCAACTGGCGGAACAACAGAAACAATCGTGGTTGATGTTGGTGGCGGGAGTCACGCTCGGATTTGTCGGGCTCCATTTTTTGATGGCCCGGCCCATGGCTCGTGAAATCGAGCGCATGCAACTGAATTTGGCCCAGGTTGACCAGCGGATGCAGGATCTGGTCGGCGCGCGGGGCGAAGTCTGGGAGGCAAACAGCTTGTTGTCCAGTTTGAAGGCCCAGCAGGGACAGATCTCAGAGGCACGCAATTCCCTGCAGAGGATTCGCGAATTGCGGAGTGATCTGATCGAAGAGGGCACCCGCAACGGCGAAGCGACCTCGTCCCTGGAGATGGTGGCGAAACTGCAGTCGCGAATCATCGACCAGAAGCCGGTCGTCGAAGTGGCGGGAAGCTCCTTCGAACAGATGAAGTCACTGCAGGATGTCTTGGCGGCGCAGGTTGATTCGAACAAGGCGGCCGCGAACACCCTGTCCGAGATCGTTGCGATGAAGGACGAGATCCGTCGGCAGGCGAAGGACTTGGAACAGGCCAAGGGAACGATGGCCGAGTTGATTCAGGTCGCGCAACAACTGCGAGAACAAGCCGACGGCTTGCCGTTGGCGAATCGAAGCTTGGACGGACTGGCAACGTTGAAGACCGGCTTGACCAAAGCGGCCGAGAACTTGGAAGTCGCCCAAGCCGTTTCGGATCAATTGGTGTCGCTGGAGCGGCGTTTGGCCGAAGGCGGACAAACGGCCGACGTCGCCACCGAGCGCGCCGAGCAACTGATCGCTTTGAATCAGAAGCTGGGGAACGACAACCTGAATGTCGCGGCTTCGCGCCAAAACCTCGACGGGCTGATCAGTCTGCAACAGAACTTGCTGGGCGAAACCAAGACCGTTGCCGATGCGATCCAAACACTGGAGGTTTTGAACGGATTCCAAGAGGAGTTCATTTCGCAGATCCAAGTCTTGGGCGAGATGCACCGGAACCTGATGGAAATCAGCCTGATGGAAAACACGATGACGAAAGTCTCGCGGATGATGAAACCGCTTGTCGAACTTGGCAATCTCCGTCGGCTCAGTGACGACGAGTTGCGCCACGCCGCCCGACTGATTCTTGATGGGCGGACGGCAACCCGCCTTTCGAAGAACTCGGCGGAATCCCGGCCGCAAGCGATCAACACCGCGACGGAACCGTCCGACGAGAAGAGTGGATTGGTTCCGACTCCCAACGATTCGGAATGACCGCCGGAAGCCAGAATCAACTTGGAAACCAACTCGGCTGGATTGCGGAACTTCCGCTGTCCAGTCGAGTTATTCCATTTGGTGCAAGATGCGGACGGTCCTCATTCGGGCGGCGGAACGGACTGGGTTTCGGTGCTCCGACGGACGCGAACACATCAGTCCGGGCCGGAAGAAAGTCCTGCGGCGAGCCGTTCGCGGATCAGAGCACGTTGATCCAGGATTGGGTTCTCGGTTGTAGGGGCATTCGCGGACCAATAGAATGTCGCGACTCGCCGTTTCCCGAACATGGCCGACTGCTGGCACACTTGGATCACTGGCACACTTGGATCACTTGGATGCGATTTCTGTTGATTGATCGGATTACGGAGCTGGTGGCGCACAAATCGATCTCCGCGGTCAAGAATCTCACACTGGCCGAAGAGTATCTCGCGGATCATTTTCCCGGATTTCCAGTCATGCCGGGCGTGTTGATGCTGGAAGCGTTGGTTCAAGCGGGTGGATGGCTGATCAGACACTCCGAAGACTTTGCACACAGTGCCATCCTCCTGAAGGAGGTGCGGGCCATACGATATAACAACTTCGTTTCCCCCGGAAACACATTGAAGGTGGACTTGACGGTAAGAAAACAGGACGGCCCGCTGTGGGACTTCAACGGCAGTGGAACGGTCAACGGGAATTCGGCGGTCTCCGCCAGGCTCACACTGGAAGCTCTGAATCTGGCGGACCGAAATCCGGAATTTGAAGCGTCGGATGCCGCTCGTCGCGAGACGTACCGAAACCTCTTTCAGCAAATCTGGACTCCGCCAGCCTGACCCGCATCGGTCGCCCGATATCATCAGCGCTTCGGGTCGCTGAATCTTCATACCGAACCCAACCCGAGACGCATCGCCTTCGCCGCAAAAGGACGTTGATTTTGAAGAATCTTTCGGGACGGATCGCATTGGTAACCGGTGGCAGCCGTGGGATCGGACGGGCCATTGTGTGCAGCTTGGCGGAAGCCGGGGCCAAGGTCGCATTCGTCTACCAATCAAATCGCGAAGCGGCGGATCGACTGGCTGACGAACAAACGGCCTTGGGTCGCGAGGTTTGGGCGTTGCAGGCGGACGTCAGCAAGAAGCCCGAGGCGGATTCCGTTGTCGAGCAAGTATTGGCGAAGTGGAACAAGATCGACATTCTGGTCAACAACGCTGGTATCATTCGTGACAAGCCGATCTTGGCGATGTCGAGCGAGGATTGGCAGCAGGTCATCGATACGAACCTGACCAGTGTGTTCAACTTTTGCCAGGCGGTCGTTCGTCCAATGATGTCGGCGCGGTATGGCCGGATTGTCAACATGTCGAGCGTTTCCGCAGATTTCTCCAATCCCGGTCAGGCCAACTACGCGGCCAGCAAAGCCGGGATCGAAGGATTTTCACGCTGCATGGCCACTGAATACGCCAAGCGGGGAATCACGGTGAATTGTGTCGCCCCCGGATTCATAGAGACCGACATGACAGTGGCCGTCGTCAATGCGGCCGGAGACAAGATCAAGAATTCCATTCCAGTGAAGAGGCTGGGAAAGCCAGAGGACATCGCGTACGCGGTGTTGTTTCTGGCCGCGGAAGAAGCGAGTTATATCACCGGACAGGTGTTGAAAGTGGATGGAGGACTGACGCTGGGTGGGATGGCCTAAACCGTTTTTCAGCCCGGTTGTTGCAGTTCAGAGTAGACGTGGTTTTGATTGATCGGTGCGTTGCCCCGGCGGTCAGTCATCAGTATCGGGGCCAGTTTCGCGGTATCATTTGGGGGACGCAATCGTCTCGGCCGTTTGTTCCGCAGGAGAATCTTGGATGCCTTCACGCGACGATATCTTCGAGGTAGTCAAAAAAACGCTGGTCGATGCACTGGGTCTGGATGACGATGAGGTCAGTGCGACTTCACGACTCAAGGCGGACTTGGGAGCCGAGTCCATCGACTTTCTGGACATTGTGTTCCGCTTGGAAAAGAAGTTCGGCATCACCATTCCGCGGAACGAATAGTTCCCCGAAGGTCTGCTGGTGGACGCAGGCTCGGGATTCGCCGAGAAGGGCCGCGTGACCGAAAAGGGGATCGAGGAACTTCGGACCCGGCTGCCACACGCCGATAAGGAAACGATCGACGCCCTCGCCAAGGATCCCAAGGTGGAGAACGTCGAGAACCTTTTCACGGTGAACATGGTGGTGAATTTTCTGACGGCAAAGCTCGCCACCTGATCGCAGGTTGGCTCGCTTTTACGTTTGCAGGCCGCCTGCAGCTCCCGGGGGCTTCGAATGCGTTGGTATTGGATCGACCGCTTCACTGAGTTCAAAAGCGGATCACACGCCACGGCGATCAAGAACGTCACTCTGGCCGAGGAACATCTGCACGATCATCTGCCGGGATTCCCCGTGATGCCCGCATCGCTGATGCTCGAGGGGATGGCGCAAACCGGTGGCATTCTGCTGGGAGAATGTAACCAGTTTGCCCACATCGTGATTCTGGCCAAGGTTCCCCGGATGACGTTTCATGGCTGGGCTTGTCCGGGAGACACGCTGGTGTATTCCGCCAAGCTCGTCGAAGCGCGCGACGAAGGGGGAATGGTCGAAGTGCAAGCCCACGTCGGGCAGCGACTGGTCGCCGACGGCGAAATCGTGTTTGCCCACGTCGACGATGCCGCGGGTGGCGGGGCGAAGATCGATCAAAAGAACTTCGTGTTTTCGATTCTGCGGAACGTGATGGATGTGGGGAAGGTGGGAGACGGGACATAGCAGCCTGTTGAAAACGGACGTGGAGCACGTTTTCAACGTGCTCTGGCCCGTGACAATCGGGCACGCTGGCAGTGTACCCCACGTTTTTTGACAGGCTGATAGGCTCCGCGGAATCGGCGGTTGCCCCGGCATCGCCGCCTGATGTTCGCAAAGTATTCGGACGCGGTCAGGGTGGGGCCGCGTTTCACGATCCCGCGGAAGCGGAAGAGGAATTCGCCATGAGACGCCGAGTCGTAGTCACCGGAATGGGAGCAGTCACGCCGATCGGTCAGACGGTGGAAGACATGTGGAAGTCGTTGCGCGAGGGGAAAAGCGGCATCGGCCTGATCACCCACTTTGACGCATCCCATTTCCCCACGAAATTTGCGGCCGAAGTCAAGGACTTTGATCTGGGCAAGTACGTCGACGATCCCCAGCGTTTTCAGTTCTGCGGTCGCAACATCCGCTTTGCCGTGGGAGCCGCCAAGCAGGCGATGGACGACTCCGGCCTGCTCGATTCCAACATGGATCCGGCCCGGCTCGGAATCTACTTGGGGGCGGGAGAAGGACAGCAGGACTTCAATCTGGTGATGGGGCTGATCGCCGAATCGCAGCGGGACGGCCAGGTGGATCTGGAAACGTTTACCCGGGCGGGACTGCAACGATTGCACGCCCAGACGGAACTGGAGCAGGAACCGAACATGCCCGCCGGGCATTTGGCGGGCTTGTTCGATGCCCAGGGGCCCAATTTGAACTGCCTGACCGCCTGTGCGGCTTCCAGCCAGGCGATTGGCGAGGCGACAGAAATCATCCGGCGCGGTGACGCGGATGCCATGCTTTCCGGCGGGGCTCACAGCATGATCCACCCGTTTGGTGTGACCGGCTTCAACCTGCTGACCGCGCTGTCGACCCACAATGAGGATCCCCAGGGAGCCTCGCGGCCGTTTGACCGCGACCGCGATGGCTTTGTCCTGGGTGAGGGGGCGGGAATGGTGGTGCTGGAGGAACTGGAACACGCCAAGAGCCGCGGTGCCCGAATCTATGGCGAAGTTGTCGGCTACGGTTCGACCGCGGATGCCTACCGGATCACCGACATCCATCCCGAAGGGCGCGGGGCGGTGGCCTGCATCCGGATGGCGCTGCGCGACGCGGGCCTGAACCCCGAAGATGTGCAATACATCAATGCCCACGGAACCAGCACGGAAGTGAATGACAAGGTGGAAACGGCCGCCATTCGCCAGACGTTTGGAGCGGCGGCGTACAAGACGCCCGTCTCCAGCATCAAGAGCATGATGGGGCATTTGATTGCGGCCGCCGGCAGTGTCGAGGCCATCACCTGCCTGTTGAGCATTCGCGATGGCGTGGTGCCTCCGACGATCAATTACCAAACTCCCGATCCCGATTGCGACTTGGACTACATCCCCAACGCCGCCCGCGACCTGCCCGTGAAGCGTGCCCTGTCCAACAGTTTTGGCTTCGGCGGCCAGAACGTGTCGTTGATTTTTTCCGAGTACGTTGCCTGAGCTACCGCAACCAGCGTCCCTTCGGTGGCGTCGACGTTTGGTGGAGATGAACCGTGGGCAGAGAGTACACGCATCGCACCGCGGGGAATGGTTCCCGTTCGGGAGGCTTGTCGTGACGTGGCTGCTTGTGACACTGGTCGTTCTTCTGGCGTTGGAACTTGTCGTGCGGGTCTATTACGTCCGGATCGTGCTGCGCGTTTTCGAAACGAAGCCACCCTTCACCGTGCATTCGTTCCCGCCCGACCCGAAGGCCGAAGAGATTGAGTTCAAAACCACTGATGGCTTGACCCTCCGGGGCAGCCTGCACCGTCAACCGGAGCGGACTCCCAAAGGGTTGATTCTGTTCTGTCCGGAAACGGACGGCAGTCATTGGTCAGCCATGTCGTACTGCCACGCCCTGGTCGAAGACGGCTTCGACATTTTGTCGTTTGACTTTCGGGGGCAGGGCGAGAGTGATCCACTTCCCGGATACATTCCCAACCACTGGCCGACAATGTACGAGGTCGAAGACGTTCGGGCCGCCATCGACTTCATTTCCCGCCGCGAGGATCTGCGGGGACTGCCTCTCGGATTGATGGGAGTCAGCCGCGGTTCCGCAATGGCCCTGATTGCCGCGGCGGAGTGTCCCAGCGTCCGCGCCGTTTGCTGTGAAGGCGCCTACTCGACCGATTCGCTGATGCTGTACTTCATTCTGCACTGGTCGAGGATCTACGTCCCCGGATGGCTCAGAGCCCTGATTCCAAAGTGGCATTACAAGATCACCATGATCATCGTGCGCTGGACCAGCCGGATTCTGCGTCAGCGGCCGTATGTCGTCTTGGAGCGATGGCTGCCCCGGTTGCGGGGGCGACCGGTGCTGCTCGTCACCGGCGAACGCGACAATTATGTCCATCCCGATGTCGCCCGCGAACTCGTCCGGTGCATTCATTCGTCGGCCGCTCAAATCTGGACTGTTCCCAGCGCCAAGCACAACCGCGCCCGCGCGGTGGCTGCTGCTGAATACGATCGTCGCTTGTCAGCCTTCTTCTCCCAGTTGTGAGTGGTCAGACTGGGTCCACGTTCGACCGGTGCCGACTGAATTTGACGCCATTCCCAACGGCATCAGTGAAGCCGTTGGCGCGGAGCGGGAATGTCATTCCGGCCGCGCCGGTTCACGGCCGTGATTCCCCAATCACTGTCATCTGTCGGTTGCGGTGATCGATGTTCCCTTCCGATATCGCAGACGACTGCCAGACTGTGTGGTAGATTCGATGCAATAAGCTCCTTGACATCTCGGGGAGGGCAGTGATAGCCTCACCCCGCATTTCACGTCTTCATTTTCTGTCGATTTCGCCGATGATTCCTCGGGAGACTCGCTCCATTTTTGCGACTCCCAATCGGTTCTCTCAGTTGTCGATCCTCCGGCCGTACCGTATCGTTCTCGTCTCATCGTTTTGATCGTTTGAATCGTCGTGGTTGCCAAACTCATCCGGGACCAACAGTCCGAACTGACGATTGGCGGCTTGGCCAACGCGGCACAACGGTGATGAAACGTCGGTGTCGAGTGGCAAAACACTGTTTTCGCAGGTAGTGTGTCGGGGGAATCTTCTCAAGTGGAGCGCCTCACAACGGGCGATCGTTCTCCAGGCGGTGCCTTGCAGAGTGACCGCCACGACACGGTTTCGTGAAGACCAAGGGATGGCCCCGTGCGAGACTTGAACGTGACCTCAATGCCCGCTCACTTGCGAACAGTCCTTTCGTTGCGTCTGACGTGCTTTCTCGTCGCGATTCTGGGCTGCGGACTTGCCCAAGAACAGATGTATGCCCAGGGACACAATCAGATGCCGCCTGGTCTTCCAGGCCAGCGTCCCCCCGGGATGCCGCCCGGCATGGGAATGGGAGGAGCCAATCCGGGTGGACAAACGCCACGACCCTGGGTTCCAGGTCAGGCCGCCCCAGGAGCCAAGGGGCCGGCTCAGGAAATCAAAGCCCCCGATCCGGTGAAGCTCCCGGAAAACTTTTCCCTGCCGGCAAGCAAGGATCCGGTGATGGAGCTCGACCGGCCACCGGTACCCCAGGAAGAGATTGACAAGCTGAAGAAGGATCTTGGCAACTATGGGAAGGTTTTGCGAACCGCGAGATCTACCGAGGCCGACAAGGTTGTGATTCGCAATGGGATTCGGTATCGCTTGGGGATGATGTGTCTGTTGAAGAATCGTCAGGAACTCACCAAGTTGCACAGCGACTTGTTGCGAGATTTGGATTCGGCAGCACAAGCCCCTGAGAATCCCAAGCCTGCCGAGGTCAAGGCATTCCGGCAGATGGTTTTGCAAGAGTTGATCAGCCAGATCATCCCGCTGTTGACCACCCAAAACTTCTACGTGCGACTCCACCTCGTGATTCTTCTTGGTGAACTGAATATCACCGAGGAAAACCCCAGGATGGCCTTCAAGTTGGAGGCGTTTGTGCCGGCCGCCGAGCCGCTCGTCCAAGTCATCACCGACCCCAATCAACCCGAGGCGGTGAAGGTTGCTGCGGTGAACGGGTTGGTGCGGATTCTGAGATTGGGCAACCCTCCCGTTCTGGTTCGAACCAAGATCGCGGACGGCTTGGTCGCCGAATTGAAGAACCAGAAGGCCCATCCTTGGTATCAGATGCGACTTGCTGGCGCGCTGGGGTCGGTGGACATCGACCTCGATCAGGCGACCAAGCAACCGTTCGTGGTGAATGTTCTCAAGATGGTCATGGCCGATGATGATCGAACGTGGAGTGTCCGCGCCGAGGCCGCCAAATCACTGGGACGCGTTCCACTTCCTCCCGCAGTCAAACCTTCGTTTGTGACACGCGCGGTTGCCGCGTTCGCGTTGCAGCTTGCCACCGCCGCCCAACAGTCTCCGCAACAAAAGCCCGATGATCCCAAGTGGAGGGGTGAGTTCATCAAGCTCTATCTGGCGTTTCAACCACTGGATGCCAACGATCTGATGGCGAACAAGACGCCAAAGGCGGGGCTGTTGAACAATCCGGCGGCCGAAGCCAAGGCGGCCTATGACCTGATCGTTCCGCTCGTGGCAGCGATCCTGCACGGACAACGCCTGACAGCCCAACAGGTGTCGGCTCTCCAGAAATATGTCAGTCCTTCGCCGCCTGCAAACGAGCAGAAGAACGTGCCGGCTGTGGGCAATGGCAACGACCCGGCTGCGCCGATGAATCTCGGAGCCGGTGGACCTAAGAAAGCGGACCCGGTGGAAGGTTCGCCGTGAGTTTCAGAGATGCGGCATCTCCATCTGCGCCGAAAAGCGGGGACGTCTGCGGCGGCCATTTCAGGCCGTAAATTGCATTGACACGCGACGATCAGTAGGATCTGCTCGCGTTTGTCCGCTAAAGGGGTTGGCAGCGACGTTCGTCACTTGAGCGTTGCAAAGCGATTGCGACAGTGGGGACGATCGGGACCAGGAAAAGTTGTCCCGATTCCCGCGTCGAAACCCGCGCTACCCGTTCAGTGCCCAATCGCTCCGCGAATCGGTCGTAACGATTCGTGGCCTCCGTGGTCTCGACAACAGAAGGATGGAGTGAGCATGCGCCGAATGTTTTGCAGCCTGATCGCCGCATCAATGGTGATGGCCGTCGGATACCCGACGGTCTTTGCGCAGGATGCTGAAAAGAAGGAAGAAAAGCCCGCCGAGAAGCCGGCGGACAAACCAGCCGACAAACCTGCGGACAAGCCCGCCGAACAGCCCGCAGGGCCTGCGACCAAGCAGTCGGTGATTCACTTGGACAACCCCTCGGGGGTTTGCGTCCATCCGACGACCGGTCACATTTTCGTGACGTCGCGACAGGGCGTGTTCCGGCTCGTGCCCGGCAAGCCCGGCAAGATCTATCTGGAAGTCGAAGGCTTCCCGACGGATGTCTATGGCAAGGGGCCCAAGTACAACATCGGCCCGCTGGGCTGCACACTGTGGGGCATGGATCGCCTGATCGTTCCCGATGGCAGTCGCCCCGACGGTGAAGAAGTTGTTCGGGTCTACAAGATTGAGGACGCCGTTCCCACCAAGGTGCGGAAGGAAGCCGATGCCGAGTTCACTCTCGGTCCGATCAAGGGGACCGGTGAAGGTGCCAAGGGTGAGGGGAACTTCTACCAGGCCGTGGTTTGGAATGACGCGATCTACGTCACATCGAACGGTGACGACACCAAGGGTTGGATCGTGGTCTCCAAGATCGCCGACGGCAAGCCCGGTGAACTGACCCCGACCATCGCCACGAAGGAAGCCACCATGGTGGATGCCCCGGTCGCGATCGCGGTCAGTCCCGACAAGTCGCAACTGGTGGTCGGTCAGATGGGTGAAATGACCGTTCCCGGCGATTCGCTTCTCACCATGTACGACAAGGAAGGCAAGCTGGTGAAGAACCTCAAGACGGGGTTGCACGACATCACCGGACTGGCCTACAGCCCCGGCGGCAAACTCTACGCGACGGACTTTGCCTGGAACGACACGACCCAGGGCGGGTTGTTTGAACTGGTCATCGAAGGCGATGAAGTGAAGCCGAAGAAGATCCTCGGTTTGGACCGGCCGACAGCGCTGGCGTTCGACAAAGAAGGCGCGCTGTACATCACCGTGTTCGGAACCGGCAAGGACACCGGCGACAAGCCAACGGGCGGTCTGGTCCGGCTGGAACCCGGCCTCTAACCGATTCTCGTTCGAGCGAGTTTGCTCTCCATTCGACCCGGCTGTTTCGACAGCCGGGTCGCGTTCGTCTTTGGCCGCCTTGCAGTCGGACTGCCATTCCCCGAAGGCGGTGTTTTTCCTACAGTCTCGCAGTGGCTTCTGACAGGGATTGAAGGAGAGATTGTCGATGAGGATTCGGAGCCGTTGGCTGACATGGGCCGCCGCGGGACTTGCCGTGGGGCTTTCCAAACTCTTGTTTGCGACCTGCCGGAAGATCCACGTCAGGGTCGACGACAAGACCAAGCTAAATTACGTGCCCGGCCCCGATGATGACCGCTTCGTGCTGTGCGTGTGGCATGACGAACTTCTGGTCCCCACATTCGCCGCTCCGCGCGGTCTGCGACGACAGACATGTTGCCTGGTGAGCCAGCATCAAGACGGCTCGTATCTCGCCAACGCGATGTCGCTGCTCGGATACAGCACGGTGCGCGGTTCCAGCCGGCGCGGCGGCGCACAGGCCGTACGGCAACTGCTGAATGACACCCACGGCAAACACATCGTGATTACCCCCGATGGCCCCGGCGGCCCGCGTCGAAAACTGAAGCCGGGCGTCGTGTTCGTGGCGTCGCAACTGGGTCGTCGGATTGTTCCGGGCGCGTTCAGTGCCACCCGGGCCTGGCGTCCGAAAGGAAGCTGGACCGACCTGCTGATTCCCAAGCCGTTCAGCACGGTCTACGTGGCGATGGGCGCGGCGATCGTCATCCCGGCCGACCTGTCACGGGATCAGCTCGACCACTATGTCGAACTGGTCCAACAGAAAATGGACCTGCTGAGCAACGAGGTGGAACGGCTGGCGCGCGGCGAGAAACCCACCGTGCCGGAAACCCCGATTCGCTCGGCGGCGTGAAATGCGCGCGAGTAGTGATTACATGCCTGAGCTAGGGCAACACGGTTCTGCCGTCGCCGTCACATTCGCGCTCCCTTGGATTCGCGCGGACCAGTTTCTTTTCTGCGCGAATCCAATGGAGCGCGAATGACGCGGGCTGTCGAATTGAGCGTGAACGTCTGACATCAAACTCGCCCAATCGAGACCACCACGACGGCGGGACTATTTGTCGGCCTTCGCCTGCACGGCTTCTGACAATTCGATCGCACCGTCCTTGTTCAGATCGAGTTTCTCAAACAGTTCCAACTCACCGAGAAACTCGCGGCGCGAGATTTCGCCGTCGCTGTTGCGGTCCATCTTGCGGAACCAGACCGGTCCGGCGGATCGTCCATCAGGCCGGCCGCGCTGGTTCATGGCCGCGGGATCCGACCGCAACACCCCGAGATTCGGCAGCGATCCCTGCGCGGCGATCATCCGGTATTGCAGCGGGATCTCGTCTTCCGACAGTTGACCGTCGCCGTTGGCATCCCACAGCGCCAGCTTGTCCGCGATGCTGCGCACCTCGCGATGCGCCAGCCGGCCGTCGCGATCGGAATCGAGGATGTCGAACAGTGTGCGTCCCTGCTCGACGATCGTCAGTTCCACGCGGTTCCTCGCCGCATCCAGCCGGGGCTTCAGGTAGTCGACGATCTCATCGAGATACAGCTTGCCATTCCTGTCGGCATCGAGGTCTGTGAAGGTGGCACCAAACAGGGCGTTGTCCGGAGCTTCGGACTTTTCGAGGTAGCCGTTGGCATCGGCGTCGACCGCCATGAACAGCGGCTTGATGGCGGCTGCGGGATCGAATGTTTCAGTCGTCGGAATCGCCGAGATGCTGATCTGGGCGGTCCCGATTTGCAGATGGGCGGCACCATCCGCAGTCGTGCGAATCGTTCCAATTTGGTTCCCGGTGGCCTCGACCTTGCCCGCCTCAATCTTTCCCGTTGTCACATTGATCGTCAGTTCCAGCGTGGGTGCGGGTGAAGTGACGAACTGCCGCAGTTCGGCGAAGTCCAGTTGTCCGTCACCGTCGACATCGTACTTCACGAACTCGGACTCGGGCATGCCCAGTTCCGTCCGGCTCAGTTTCTGATTCTTTGCGGAGAGTAACGGGACGCCCGACTTGGCGGCATCCGCACTGTCGTACTTGTCGATGACACGGCGGATCAGCTTTGGGACCGATTCACCACTGGCCAGACTCACGAACGGCATGGCGGGCTGCGGTGCGTTGTTCATCCCCGGCCGATTCACGGCCCGCGGCGGAGCTGCCAGAGATTGCAGTTCGGTCACGCTGATCGTCTCATCGTTGTCGAGGTCCAGTTTGCGCAGCACCTCCGGCGCGTTGGCCAGTTCTTCCACCGACAGCTTCTTGTCGCCGTTCACATCCAGTCGATCAAACAACGGGGACTCACCCGCCGGGTTGACCGCGGCACCGGTGTTCGGATCCACCTCGGGAGTGCGCGGCGCAAACTTGACCGAGAACGGCAACAGCCCGATGCGCTTGAAGTACGCCAGCAATTCGGCCCGCGAGATCTTGCCATCCTTTGGACTGATGTCGGGCGACGAATCCGCAGCGTTGCCATCGGCGGCCACCAGTTGCATCTGCCGGGCCTCGCGAGCCGTCAGGATCTTCCCCCGCGCCTCGTCGACCGTCACCACCCCATCGCCATTCTTGTCGAGGCTCTTCAGCAGCGCATCGACAAACTTCTCCTGGCACTGCGTCGGCCCCCCGCCCTCCACCACCACCGACAACCGCAACACGACGACTCCCGCATCGGCGAGGTAGAGCACCGGATGAGTCTCCGCCGTCGGCGAGTCGCTCGCAAACACCGTGACGGCGGTGAGCAGCAGAACGAATGACGAGATGACTTTCATGATGACTGCCTTGTTCCCTCACCACGTTGTGCCGATTGGTCCTCGACCAAAAACCATTGGGCAACGCGGTAGCAGATAGCGGCGGCCACAAATCCATCAAACGTCTCCCCGCGAGCCGCCGCCGTTGGCTTGGCTGCGGCGAACAGCGTTTCGTCCAATGAGACAGTCGCGGTCATGGTCGGGCTCCCCGAGCCGGTCAACAAGACGCACGACGAAGATACCAAGCGCCTATGCCACCGTCGACACGGGAGGGAACGCAGCAAACACGGCGACATGGCGAGCCACGGTCGCACCGTCTTCGGGATGACCGTGCTCGTCGATTCTCGTTCGTGAACGAGACCCGTTCACCGCTCATGTCGTCTGCCAGTGGCTCGGCAATTCTCACTCCGGTCGTGACGAAGCATGGCCTGCACGCGACCGACGAACATCTTCAGCGGGCCGTCACACCGACAACCGGGGCGGCACAGAAGGCGGCGCAGCCGACGTCTGGAAGCCGCGCAAACGCGTCGCAAGCCGTACTGATCGGAAACGAAGAAACCCCTGTTTGGCAGGGGTTTTCTGTCGCTTGCGGTTCGGTGCAATTCCAAAGGTGGACGATGCAGGACTCGAACCTGCGACCTCCACGATGTCAACGTGGCGCTCTAACCAACTGAGCTAATCGTCCGGAACCTGTCGAGGCGCTGCGGGGCGACCGCGGCGGCTGACAGGTGGGGAAACGATAAGTGGCCCCATCCGCCGGGTCAAGTGAGCGGTCGGGAATCGTCGCAGGGGGTGGTTGAATGCCGCCGTTTGAGGTCAGTCGTGATTGATGTGACGCCTGCGAGGCCCGATCGGCTCGCGCCGGGGCGATGTCGTTCCGGCAGTTTCCAGATCCTCGACGGGAATGGAGTCACACGGCCGTGGTAACGCGCATGTCACCGGAGCCGCCGCGTGATGCAATGAACGGGGGACGTCACATAGGATCATTCGAGAATGAACTGTCACATTGTCGCTGATCGCTCCGCGATCAGAACGTTGGATCGCGGAGCGATCCACAACACTAATCTCCCGATCGGTCCTTACCCGGCGATTCCAGACGCAGTGTGGTCATCGATCGTGCTGGGAGAGTGTCAGTGAAACTCCCCGCCGCACCCGCGAGTGCCGGCAGCGCCAATGCGTCTTCCGTGGCGCTGGTGCGGGTCCGCTCGGCGGTGGTTGACGTCGCGAACTTGCCGGTCAGCTTGAGCGCGACGGGGGCGTCCCTGTCCTGGGCATTCACGAGATGCACGACGAGCGACCGGTTGTCTGCTGCGAGAAACGCCGTCGGCTTCACGTTGTCCGCGGCGCGACCGGTGACGCCGACTTCCACGACGCGCATGCCGGGCTGGAGCGGCTCGGCCCACTGACGGAAGAGGTGGTACGGCTTCGTCAGCGTGTAGTCGTTGCCCCAGTTCACATGGATCAGGGCTTCGCCGCTGTCGCGCGGCGGGTAGACCCAGTCGTAGGCCAGGAACACGTTCGCGCCGCCCTGAAACGCGTCGTGCATGGCAACGCCATACTCCGTGGCCGAGTTGATCATCCCCGGCGAGGCGTCCTTCTTGCGGGCGCACCATTCCGTGAGCCACACGGGCCGGCTGCCGGCGAGCTTGCGCAGCGCTCCCCAGCGGTCGCCGCGCGGGTCGTAGTCGTGCGACGCGATAACGTCCACATGCTTGGCCGCGCGCTTCAGCAACAGCGGCACGTAGTCCTTCGCGGCCCCCGGCGCGCTCAGCGTGTTCGGCCCGACGAGTTTGGGCCGGGGGACTTCCGGGAACTGCTTCGCCATCTTGTCGAGATAGTCGCCCACCGTCTTGACCAGCGCGGCATGTTTCTCGGCGGTCAGGCAGTAGCCGGGTTGGGTGTGCGGCCAGTCGGGCTCGTTGGCGATGCTCAGGTATTGGACCGGCACGTCGTGCTTCCGCATGTGGGCGAGGAACGCCCAGACATACTCGGCCAGTTCCAGTTCCATGCCGTTCTTGATCGTGGCGCGGGCTTCGCCGCCGCCGGACGGGTCGTTGTTGGTCTTCATCCACGACGGCGGCGTGTACAGCGTGGCGTAGAGCTGAATCTCCGGCTGCCGCTTCAATGCGGCCTTGGCAATCTGAACCGTGTGCTTGCAGTACTCGAAGTTCTTGTCGTCGAAGGCGGGCGTGTAGGGATCGTTGTTGTCGTTCTGC
>JANMLE010000620.1:0-1368 GCA_031372385.1 Planctomycetota bacterium
CATCGATCCGGGCTCGCGCGGGTTCGCCACGTACAAATCCACGTCGCGCCCATTCCGCTGGTTGCTGGTGACGACCATCTGCGAACCATCCTGTCGCACGGCACCCAGCTTGTTGCGCGACTTGCCGTCCGTCAGCAGCCGCGTTTGAAAGTTTCGCCGGTCGAGCAGATGGATCTGATCGTTCTCGTTCCCGCCGGCGTCCATCAACATCAGGATCGAACCGTCGGTCGCGCGCGGCACGAACAGGCCCGAGACCGGTTCGTCGAAGAAGGTGATCTGCTCGCGCCGTCCGCCCGGTTCGTAGACCCGGTGCAATTGCGACGAGTTCCCAAAGCGCGTCCCGATCAGGAGGCCGGTCCCGTCCGGCGCCCAACCCCGAAACGCCGCCCCGCGCACGCTTTGATACTGCGCCAGCCGGGCGACCAGCTCCGCAGGGACGACAGGAACATCCTGCGCTTCAATCGCCGCCGGCCGCCGCGGATCGTCCGCCGACCGCGCGACCGGTGTGAACGAGAGCAACGCTAGGCAAATGGTCAGTGCCACGGAACAGCGAACAGTCATGATTGTGGACCTCGGTGAAGGGTTTGTCGAAGGGTTGGGGCTACGTTTGCAAGGGTCGCGGATGACTCGGTCTAACGAACGGCGAATAGCGAATACGGAATGGCGAACACAGAAGTGAAAAGTTTCGTTTCATTCTGAATTCGCCGCTCGCTATTCGCCGTTCGCCGTTCGTTCCACCAACACGCCAGCCCCCTTGGTTGCAGCCAGCGGCCGACGTTGGAACCTGTCCAACAACAAGGTCGTGATTTCTGAAAGGTCGGCTCTTCAGCCCGGAGGGCGTCAGAAGGTAGCCCACGGCGCGAGCCGTGGGCAGGTCGAACAGGCGCTGACAGCCCGGAGGGCGACACTTCTTTGGGACGGGCGCGATCGCCCGAAGTGCCGCCCTCCGGGCTGAAACAGGCCCTCGCTCGCCCACCCCACGGCTCGCGCCGTGGGCTACCTTCTGCCGCCCTCCGGGCTGAGGAATCGTCAGCAACCGCCAGGACTCAACCGGTCCGTAGACCGCTGTCGATGGACTCCACTCGGCCGGAACGAACTCCGCTCCATGCCGTTGTTCTTCGACAGGTTCTTTAACCATGCTTCGCCCAGCTCGGCAGATCGCTTTCAAATGTCATCCGCTGCCTGCTGAGCGGATGTGTACACGTGATCCGCCGTGCCAGCAGGCACAGCGGCGTTGCCTCCACCGCATGAGTCTGTGTCTGGCCGAGTTGTCGCCCCGGCAGATACGCCTGGTCGCCACAGATCGGCCAGCCGAGGTGCCACAGGTGGACTCGGATCTGATTCGTCCGGCCGGTGTGAGGGACGACC
>JANMLE010000654.1:0-2220 GCA_031372385.1 Planctomycetota bacterium
CAAATTTCAAAATTGGCCGTCAGTCGATGTTTGGTGGCCTGTCCCCCGCTCGGCCAATTTTGAAATTTGAACGCCCGACCCCAAGCTTGCCGTCGTCGCGACTTTTCTGACGCAGACACTATCCCTAAATGAGCCGCGACCGTAAGGGAGCGGTCTACGAGGATCTGACGGCTCCCTCACGGTCGCGGCTCGACGGCCTCCCTGTTCATCGCTGAATGTGCAAGAGTTCAGCGGGAAATCGGACCACGACCTGAGGGTGCAGTCGTCAATTGGTGGTAGCCCTGTCGCTCCGAGCGTGTGATTATTTCGCCACCGACCTTGCGTCGGTGGTTCAACGGCTTTTGCTCGACTCGGATTTCACGAGAGTTTGGAGTCGTGCCGAAGCCGCTAAACCACTGGGACAAGTCCAGTGGCGAAAAAATCACAGGCTCTCCGCGACAGCAAGCGGGACAGCACGAAGGCGTTCGTCGTTGGTTTGAGGCGATTCGACAGATCGACGTTCCCGATTGATCGCGCTTCCTGTTGTGGAGCGACAGGGCTACCTTCTCAAAACCCCTTGTTTCACAGCCCCTTCCGGGGGACCACCAATTAACGACTGCACCCGGTGTCGTTCGTGATGCGAGTCCGTCAATGACGGTCGCGGAAGCCTGCCGCTTCCGACTATCATGCCACCATGAATGTCCCACACTCCCCCATTGTGTCCCGCGACGATCTGGCCCTGAAGTTTTTGGACTCGCTTCCGTACGCGCCCTACCCGGTGCAGGAGGAGGCGATTCTGGCGTGGTTTGAAACCGACACCGGCGTGATGGTCTGTGCGCCGACGGGGACCGGCAAGACTCTGATCGCCGAAGCGGCCATCTACGAGGCGCTGCACACCGGCAAGACGATCTACTACACGACGCCGCTGATCGCGCTGACCGAGCAGAAGTTTCGCGAATTGCAGGACACCGTCGCTCGCTGGGGGTTTGCCCGCGAGCAGGTCGGGCTGGTCACCGGCAACCGGCGCGTCAACCCGCAAGCCACCGTGCTGGTGGTCGTGGCCGAGATCCTGCTCAATCGGCTGCTCAACACGCACTGGGCGGCCCACGTCGAAACACAGGCCGAACAGGCGGCCTTCGATTTGGAAGTGCGGCAGGAGCAGGACAGACAGGACGCCGCTTCGACCGCGACCGCGAACCCCGGTGCCAATGGCAGTGCGGGTGCCGATGCCAATGACACCGTGTCCGCAGATGTTGATCTGATCGGCTGGGAAGAAGAACCGGACGCTCCATCGGCCCAACAAACCGCCGCTGCGACGCCGCAACCAACGGCGTCTGCCACACCATCGTCGGCCCCTTCGGCAGCGCTCGACTTTGACCATGTCTCCGCCATCGTGATGGACGAGTTCCACTGCTTCTCGGACCCCGAACGCGGGATCGTCTGGGAGTTCTCACTGGCGCTGATGCCCAAGCACATTCGCTTGCTGCTGTTGTCGGCGACGATCGGCAACGCGGTGACGTTCACCATCTGGTGCGCCCGCACCCACAAACGCCGGTTGGAACTGATCCAAAGCTCGGATCGTCGCGTCACCCTGCAATTCCGCTGGGTGCCCGACAAGTTGCTGACCGAGCATCTGGAAGAGATGGCCGCCGGAGACGAGGAGACTCGCCGCACTCCGGCGCTGGTGTTCTGCTTCAACCGCGACTTGTGCTGGAGCGTTGCCGAAGAATTGAAGGGGAAGTCGATGCTGGCCGATGGCCAGCAGAAGCGGCTGGTGGCGGAACTCGACAAGCTCGATTGGTCGAAAGGGGCGGGGACGAAGCTGCGGCAACTGCTGATGCGCGGGGTCGGCGTGCATCATGCCGGCATCCTGCCCAAGTACAAACGGGTCGTCGAAGAACTGTTTCAGAAAAAGCTGCTGACGATCTGCGTCTGCACCGAGACGCTGGCGTCCGGCATCAACCTCCCCGCGCGATCGGTCGTGCTGCCTTGCCTGCTCAAGGGGAAGCCGGGCGAGCAGAAGATCATCGATCCGAGTTCCGCTCATCAAATCTTCGGACGTGCCGGCCGGCCGCAGTTCGACAAGGAGGGCTTTGTTTACGCGGTCGCGCATGAGGACGACGTCCGCATCCTGCGCTGGAGGCAGCAGTACGATCAGATCCCCGAAGACACGAAGGATCCGCTGCTGATCCGGGCGAAGAAACAACTCAAGAAGAAGATGCCGACCCGCAGTCCCGATCG
>JANMLE010000660.1:0-1008 GCA_031372385.1 Planctomycetota bacterium
TCGGCGACTATCTGATCGGTCTGGGATACCGGTTGATCAGTCAGGGCCGGCGCGAATTGGGAGCCGAAGCGGCTGCGGACATCATGGACCGCCTCGCCAACGCGCACCTCAAACTGTGCGAAGGCCAGGGTGCCGAACTGCGCTGGACGGGTGAGCATTCGATCAAGCTGACGGCCCTCGACGCGATGAAGCTGTACGCGCTCAAGACGTCTCCGGCGTTCGAAGCGGCGCTGTACGCGGGCCTCCGCATGGCCGGGCCGATGGACCAGTACGAGACGATGGTTCCCACATTCTGCCGGCACCTCGGTGTTGGATTCCAGATCCTGAACGACCTGCAGGACTGGGACGAGGACGCTCCGAACAAACTGGTGGCGGGACGCGACGCGGAGTTGGCCAAGCCGACGCTGCTGCTGGCCCTGGCGCTGGATGCCGCGAAGGGATCGGCCCGCGAGGAACTGGAGTCGGTCGTCTGCGGTTCGCTGCCGCCGTTGGTGCGTGCCGACAAGTTGGGGCGGTTCTATCGACAACTCGGCGTGTTCGAACGGGCCGAAGCACTGGTCGACAAGTGCCGCAGCCGCGCCGAAGCTTTGGCCGACGAGGTCCACCCCGAAGCCCTGCGCCGGCTGCTGTATTTCCTGATCGACACCGTCCTCGCGGCCCCGGCGGCACCACCTCCGGAACCGCTCGTGAAGTTGTCGAACCTGCTGCCGCTCGCACCGCTCCACACGTAGAACTGATAGCGCTCACTTGGCTGTTTCGTCGCTGAAGGCTGACGAAAGCTCATCAGCCCGGAGGGCGGCAGATGGTAGCCCACGGCGCGAGCCGTGGGTTGAGTTGAGTGGCGAAGATTCCGCATTAGCCCGGAGGGCAATACTTCGATGAACCGTCCGTTGCTTTCGATGTGTCGCCCTCCGGGCTGATTTAAGACTGCGGCTTATCTCCCACGGCACGCGCCGTGGGCTACGATCTGCCGCCCTCCGGGCTAAAACCACTAAAACCACCGCGACC
>JANMLE010000717.1:0-5133 GCA_031372385.1 Planctomycetota bacterium
GCAGCGCCTCGTCACATTGTGACTGTGAGATCTGTCCGAGTTGCCGCATGCGCCGCAGCACGGTTTCGCGCCGTCGGCAGGCAGCCTCGGGATGCCGATCCGGCGCGTAACGATTCGGAGATTGCGGCAACCCGGCCAACAGGGCCGCTTCACCGAGTGACAGTTGCGAGGCACTCTTGCCGAAGTAGGCCTGCGACGCCGCTTCGACTCCTCGCAGATTTCCACCACACGGAATCAGGTTCAGATAATCCGCCAGGATCTCGGACTTGGTTCGCTGCCGCTCCAGTTGCAGGGCGCGAAATGCTTCGACGAGTTTGGCGCTCCACGTGCGGGGTCGTTCGTCGATCATTTTGCAAAGCTGCATGGTGATCGTGCTCGCGCCGGAGACGGTGCGTCGCGCCCACAGATTCTGGCCGATGGCCCGACCGACAGCGCACAGGTCCACGCCGCCATGCGATTCAAACCGCTCGTCTTCAATCGCCAGCACGGCTTTTGTCAGCCACGGCGACATCTCCGCGAGCGGCACAGGACGCCGGCGTTGGCCGTCCCGGCCGACCAATTCCAGCAACGTCCGGCCGGACCGATCCGCGACGAGAATGCTGCTCTCGGGGCGATCGAGCTTCTCCCGCGGGAACGGGAAGAGATGCCAGCAAATCGCAAAGGCGAGCAGCGGCAGCAGAGCGGCGGCAGTCACTGTCGCCGCCGAGACGCGACGATACCGGTGACACGTCACGAAGAAACGGGCGACGCCGCGATAGACGCGGCTCGATCGGAACCCGTTGTTGAGTCGACAACGATCCATCATTCGCCGACCAAGATTTGGGAAACGACAATCCCCGTCCTTGGGGATGGGCAACGTGCAAGACGGCGTTGCGGCCGAATTGCCCGTCACAATTCCAAAACACTCGGATCCGATGCGCGGGAGAGATGACACTCAGAGGTGACAAGTCACCCCGCGAGCGGGGATCAAATCACTTGGCGAGCGCGGTCTCGTGATCCAGCCGCTTCTGCATGACATCGGCCTGGGCACGGAAGTGCTTGGCATGCCAGAGAAACGTATTTTGCTTGGGCTTGCTGCCGGCGAGGCCCGCCAGGCGCTCGTACTTCTTCGACAGTTCGAGCTTGACCTGAATCTTCTTTTCAACTGACTTCGACATGTTTCCAACTCAAATTCGAACTGGTGGACCGCTTGATCGGCGGCATTCATCAGTTCCGGTACACAAGATTCCCAAACCCACCGTGGGCGGGGGGCCGGGATTGTAGCGAAACTCGTTTGGAGCAACATCCCAGTCAACCGAATTTCAAAAACGGCGGGCATTGCGAAGGCCATCGTTGATTTGGGACTCCCGTTGACGCTCCCCCGCAAGCCCCGCTTATTCCTTAAAGACCGAATCGTTTAACCCTGAGCCAACGGCGAAGGCCTCGGGTGCCAGCGGCCCGATGCGTGTGTCGACCGAGCCAGCGGAGACGGACTCTTCCTCCCGCTCCGCCTTCGCCGTTGGCTCAGGGTTAAACGACTCGGTCTGGGTCGCGCGACGACTCAGAGGCTATTCGGAACGCCGCCGTGGCCAGGGGGTCGGGAGTCTTTTTCATGCCGCACAGTCTCGATTTGAGCGTTTTTGAGCGCCGTCGTGCGGCAGGAAAAAGACTCCCGACCCCTTCTCGGATAGCCTCTCAGTCCGGGCCGCGCTGAGGCATCGCCTGTCCGGGGAATCCGGTTCGCGACCGGTCTGAAAACTCTGCCGGGACCGCCGGACAACGCGTCCCAAAGGTTGACGCGATTTGGGTTTCACGATCGTCCCGCACGGTGCGATTGGATTTGTTTGGGAAAGTATCTTCCGCTGGAGATCTTCTGCCGAGTTGAAACGAGAGCAGCTATACTTCACGCGTCGTCCGACCGGTGTTCCGCCGGTTGGTTGCTGATGCGTCATCGGTCGGGCAGGAGGTGGGACCGATCGGGTTTTGGCAGCAGCGTAAACCATGAGAGTTTCGCCCTGCCCTCCATCGAGGCTATTCCCATGCGTCAATCGTCCACGATCCTCCTGTGCGGGGGAACGCTCGTCGCCGGGCTCGTTCTGGGAGCCGGTTTCGGTTCGCCGTCCATCCATCGCAGCGTGCAGGCGGAACCGTTGGACGCGGCCAACACCGAACGGCTGTACCGCGAACTCGGCCAGGACGGATCGGGCTTTCAGGACGGCAGCAATCTGCTCGCCAAAATCACCGCCGTCAGCACGCCCGCCGTCGTTCACATCCAGAGCGAGCGGAAAATCCCCGGACGCGGACGTGAGGAGGAGACCGGTTCGGGCGTGATCATGAACAGCACCAAGTCCCCCGGATTCTTCGTCGTGACCAACGCCCACGTGGTCGACAAGACGCCGCTCGAAAACATTTCCATCCAGCTTCACGACGGCCGACTGTTGCAGCCGGAAAAGGTCTGGGCCGACCCGCAAACCGACGTTGCCATTCTGCGCATCAACGCTCCCAACCTTTCGGCCGCCAAGTGGGGCGACAGCCAGAAGCTCGACATCGGCCACATGGTGCTGGCGATGGGGAGTCCGTTCGGACTGAGCCGGTCGGTCACGTTCGGGATCATCAGCGCCAAAGGTCGCCGACAGTTGAAGCTCGGCCAGTCGGACGTGCTGAACCAGGACTTCCTGCAGACCGACGCCGCCATCAATCCCGGCAACAGCGGCGGACCGCTGATCGACATGCAGGGGCGGATCGTCGGCATCAACACCGCGATCGCATCCTCCAGCGGGGGGAATGAGGGGATCGGTTTCAGCATCCCCAGCCATCTTGTCCAGCGTGTGATGGAACAACTGCTGGAGCACGGTGTGGTCTCGCGCGCCTGGATCGGCGTGAAACTCGATGACAAGTTCGATTCGAAGGTCGCGACAAAGCTGAAGCTGGACCGGGTGCATGGGACGCGGGTCAGCGAAGTCTTTCCGAACTCACCCGCGGCCCGGGCCGGTTTGCAATACGACGACGTGATCCTCAACTTCGACACCACCGACGTGCAGGACCACGATCACTTGATCAATCTCGTCAGCCTGTCGCCGATCGGCAAGCGGATTCAAATGGTCGTCTGGCGCGGCGGGAAGAAGATGAACCTGTTCATCGTGCTGGCCGATCGCACCGAACTCCCCGCGAACAGTGAAGCTCCGAAACCCGTGGAATTCGGCGTTCCCGTCCGGACAATGGGACTGACCGTCCATCCGTTGGACGAGGATCTGGCCGATCAATTGGGACACACACGGACAACGCGCGGATTGCTGATCCTGAGTGTCGACCGCACCAGCCCACTCGGCCGGCGCTTGCAGCCGTACGACGTCATCCAAGCGGTCGGGCGAACTCCCGTGTCGAACATGGACGAACTGAACCGCGCTCTGGAAGCGAACTCGACTCGCGATTCGATCGTGCTCCGCGTTCATCGTGGCGACACATCGGAAACAGGACTCACCGAGCAACTCGTCGTCTGGAAACGCTCGCCGCGCGAAGAGTCGGGTGACAGGTGAGATCGCACAGGCTACAAGCACATCGCAGGTTCTCATTCCTGTCCCCTCTCCCCCGGCTTGGCGGGGGTGTGGGCTTGGGTGTGGGGGCTCTTCGGAGCGGTGGACGCACCACGCAGATTCGCCCTTTCCATCGAGAAACCTCGTCCGACAGTCCAACCTCGCAACATCGGAAGCCCCCCTCACCCTAACCCTCTCCCCCCGAAGCGGGCGGGAGAGGGGACCGGAATTCCGAGTCGTTGCCGTCGTGTTGAAAGCACTCCGGTCGCGACCTCTCCACTCTTCCCCCACCCGGCCCCCGCGTCATGCAGCTTGACCGATTGCAATCGTTGCTCAGCCAGTTTCCCCACCGACGCATCGCCGTCCTGGGCGACTTCTTTCTCGACAAGTATCTGGAGGTCGACCCGGCCTTGGCCGAGCCCAGCCTCGAAACGGGCCGCGTCGCGCATCAGGTGATCGGCGTGCGCCGCAGTCCGGGAGCGGCTGGAACAGTCGTCAACAATCTGGCGGCACTCGGCACGGGCCGGCTCCACGCGATTGGTGCCGTCGGCGATGACGGCGAAGCGTTCGATCTGTGCCAGGGTTTGAATCGACTCGGCTGTTCGACCGACGGATTGCTGCGCTGTCCCGAGTTGCTCACACCGACCTACCTGAAGCCGTGCGATTTCAACGTGGCGGGTCTCGCCGGAGAACACTCGCGCTACGACACCAAGAATCGACAACCGACACCCGATTCGATCGTCGCGCGGATTTGCACCGAGTTGGAGCGGGTGCTGCCCGATGTCGACGCACTGATCGTGATGGATCAGGTCGAGTTGCCCGATTGCGGCGTGGTGACGACCGCGGTCCGAAACCGTCTGGCCGACCTGGCCCTGCGGTTCTCCAACGTGCTCTTCTGGGCCGACAGCCGACGCCACATCCGGTTGTTCCGCAACGTCAACATCAAGGCGAATCAGTTCGAGGCTGTGCATCGACTCAATCCCGCCGTCGGGGAAGAAGTGTCACTCGACGAACTCCGCACGGTCGTCCCGCAACTTCGCGACGAGATGGGTGCGACGGTCTTCGTCACGTGCGCTGAGCGGGGCATCCTCGCCGGTGACTCTAAGGTGACTCTCGTCCCCGCGGTGAAAGTGACCGGCCCGATCGATCCGACCGGCGCGGGAGACAGCGCAACGGCCGGTGCCGTGCTGGCTTTGTCGAGCGGTGCCACGCCCGCCGAAGTGGCGCTCGTGGCGAACTTGGTGGCTTCAGTCACCGTGCGGCAACTCGGGACGACCGGCACGGCGTCGCCCTTTCAAGTCTGCGAGGCGCTGGCCGAGTGGACTCGCCAGCAGACGGGTTAGCCGCGTGTTGAAAGACCGTAGGATGGACACCTCGTCCGTCCGATTCCAATTGGTTTTCGCTCGGACGAGGCGTCCAAGCTACGTTTTTCACCAGGCTGTTGACCATCATGCCGCTCGTTCATTCCGCCGCTGGTCCGGTGACGTTGCGACTGAATCGCGATCTGGCCCGCACCATCAAACGGGGTCACCCGTGGGTCTATGCCGACGCCCTGCGCGACTTGCCCCGCGCCGTGGCGGGTGTACCGGCCGTGCTGCTCGACAACCGCAAAGGGGAGCCG
>JANMLE010000740.1:0-2781 GCA_031372385.1 Planctomycetota bacterium
TGGAAACGCATCTGGACCTGTTCGATCTGATTTCCAACTTCGGGGCCGCGCGGCTGAGCGGCGGGTTGAATCTGCTCGCCAATCTGATCGGCAAACCGGGCAAGTCGGGGGTCGACGGTTCCCAGGTGCAGGACATGTACGACCGCGGCGAAACCACCGCGATCAACGACTACTGCCGCTGCGATGTCCTGGACACGTACTTCGTCTTCCTGCGGACGCGCGTCCTGCTGGGCAAGCTAACCATCGAGGCCGAGCGGGAACTCGTCGCCGCAACCAAGACGTGGCTCGAAGCGCAAAGTGCGACCCTGCCAGTCTACGCGCACTACCTGTCGCACTGGGGCGATTGGCAACCGCCGGTCGACTGAGCGAACCCGGATTATTCATGGCGTTGTAGCTGAGTTCGCAAGAACTCAGTTCGTAATTGGAACATGCGATGAATTCTTGAGAATTCGGCTACAAACAGAGTGTTCGTCGAGCCGCGACCGTGAGGGAGCGGTCAAGTTCTTACGGCTCACTCCCTGACGGTCGCGGCTCTTCTTGGACCACGAGTAATCCGGGCTAAGGATCATGATCGGACATGGGTTATCGCAGCCTCCAAGAATGCGTCGCCGATCTCGAGCGACACAAGCGACTCGTCCGTATTGAGGCCGAGATCGATCCCTGCTTGGAAGCGGCCGAGATTCAGCGCCGCGTCTATGCGGCCGGTGGTCCCGCGCTGCTGTTTGCGAATGTGAAGGGCTGCCGGTTTCCGATGGTGTCGAACTTGTTCGGCACGATCGAGCGGACCCGGTTCTTGTTTCGCGATTCGCTCGAAGCGGTCCGTCATCTGGTCGAATTGAAGATCGATCCGAGTGAACTGTTGAAGCGTCCGCTGCGATACCTCGACCTGCCGCGCACGTTGTGGTCGATGTGGATTCGACGCGCCCGGTCCGGCCCGGTGCTCGCCTGTGAAACGACGATCGATCAACTGCCGCAACTCAAGTGCTGGCCCGATGACGGCGGAGCCTTCATCACGCTGCCGCAGGTCTACACCGAGCATCCCGATCGACCGGGGTTCAAGAACTCCAATTTGGGGATGTACCGCGTGCAACTCGGCGGCAACGACTACGTCCCCAACCGTGAGATCGGTCTGCACTACCAGATTCATCGCAGCATCGGCGTGCATCACGCGGCGGCGATTCAGCGCGGCGAGAAGCTGCGAGTCAACATCTTCGTTGGTGGCCCACCGGCCATGACTCTGGCGGCCGTGATGCCGTTGCCCGAAGGTCTGTCGGAATTGCTGTTCGCCGCGGCGCTGGGTCGGCGTCCGGTGCGGATGATTGCGCGGAAAGAGAAGAGGGACGGGCAGGAGTACTCATCCTTCACGCTGCCGATCTACGCCGACGCCGACTTCTGCATCACCGGAACCATCGATCCGAGCCGGACGAAACCGGAAGGCCCGTTCGGCGATCATCTCGGCTACTACAGCCTGCGGCATCCGTTTCCGGTATTGGACGTCGAACACGTCTATCACCGCCGCGACGCGATCTGGCCGTTCACCGTGGTCGGCCGTCCCCCGCAGGAGGACACGTCGTTTGGCGAGATCATTCACGAAATCACCGGCCCGATCATTCCCACTGTCATCGCGGGCGTGAAGGCCATCCACGCGGTCGACGCCGCCGGTGTCCATCCACTGCTGCTGGCGATCGGCAGCGAGCGTTACGTCCCGTACGCGGCGCGGCGTTCTCCGCAGGAACTGTTGACGACCGCGAACGCGATCCTCGGACAGGGACAGTTGTCGCTGGCAAAGTACCTGTTCATCGTCGCGGGCGAAGACAACCCCGATCTGAACATTCACGACATCGCCGCCTTCTTTCGCCATGTGCTGGAACGAGTCGACTGGCGCAACGACTTGCACTTCCAGACCCGGACGACGATCGACACGCTCGACTATTCCGGCAGCGGGTTCAATCAAGGTTCCAAAGTCGTCATCGCCGCCGCCGGTCCCAAGCGACGCAGTCTCGGCACGGAACTGCCGGGCGACTTGTCGCTACCGGACGGCTTCCGCAACCCGCGCATCGCGCTGCCGGGGGTGATCGTGGTGGAAAGTGACCAGCGTCGAGTGACGAGTGACGAGAGCAAGAACGCTTCGTGTCTCTCCTCGCCACTCACCACTCACCACTCGACACTCGACACCTTCCCCATGATCGTCCTCGTCGACGACACTGAGTTTGTCGCGCGGACGCTGGGCTACTGGCTGTGGGTGACGTTCACCCGCTCGAACCCGGCGGCCGACATCGACGGCTTGGGGGCCTTCACCGACCAGAAGCATTGGGGCTGCACCGGACCATTGGTGATCGACGCCCGCATCAAGCCGCACCACGCGCCGCCGCTGATCGAAGACCCGGCCGTAACCCGCCGCGTCGATCAACTCGCCGGACCCGGTGGCCCGCTGCACGGGATCATTTGAATCTGCGCAGTAGCGAGGTGAGTCTACTCCCCTCCTCGTGCCCAAGCTCCGGCTTGGGAACGCCCGTCTTCGAAGCTCCGCTTCGCGGATGAAGAGTTCGCCCGCGTCGCGCACGTGACGCCAAGCAGGAGCTTGGCGGGAATGCGTTCCCAAGCTGGAGCTTGGGAACGAGGGACTTGCCCCCTGGCAGCAGCTTGGGGACGAGGGAACGGACTGCTATGCTGCCGACCGCTCCGGAAACGCGGTTCACCACGTGGTTGTTTTCAGGGGACAGGCCAATGGTTTCGCGGACCGTTTGGTTCTTCAGTCTGTTGCTGCTCTGTTCGGCGATC
>JANMLE010000748.1:0-4108 GCA_031372385.1 Planctomycetota bacterium
GCGTCGCGCGATCGTCGTCCGGGCGTAGTCGCATTCGTGCAAGTAGGCCACGTAGCCGCGCAGTTGAGCGATCTGCAACTCGGCCGGTGACGAGACTTCACCCACCCGGTCGCGCACGTAGTCCAGCAGGCTGCCGAAGTCTTCGGAGTACGATTTGATCGTCAACTCGGACGCATTGCGTTCGATCTTCAGATAGCGCAGAAAGCCATCGATCGCGGCAAACATCCGGGAATCCTCGTGTAGAACGGACGCCCACGTCCGTTCGGGACAAGGCGTCCATCACAGTGACGAACGGACGTGGGCGTCCGTTCTACGGGGACCATTGTTCTACGGGGACCATTGCCGGAAACCTCAACGTCGCGCCGCGGTGTTCAGAGCATCACGCGGCTGACCGACGAATCCGGTTCCGCGGCGTGTCATCATCGGCGGCCGTGGGCGAGACGTCTTCCACTTCGGCGCTCAACTGTCGCACGCGCTGGCTCAAGACGGCCGCGTCGTACCATGTGAAGCTCAGTTCCGGATCGGCCGCGTAGCGTCCCAGCGTCTGCAAGACCTGGTCGGTGCTGCGGTCGTCGTACAGAAACACGTAGCGTTCCTCGCCCTTCAGCAACGCCAGAACGTTGATCCCCTGTTGCGGCATGGTCCTGCCCCTTCCGTGGTGCATGCGGGAATGGTGTTGAGGATCAACAGGGTCGCCGTCGTGCGATCCCGATGTCCCATGAGGGGATATCGGCCGAATGACTGCGCTATTGAAGTTTTCGTGAAGATGTGCGGCGACGAGGGGAGAATTGTCGGGTGGCAACCCTGACGGCGCCGTCGGCACCGGACAAGGCAACCCCGCCGGTGTTATCGGCAAAGTCACCCCAGATTCTTGAGCAGGCCCAATCGGCACCGTCCTAATCCGCGGGAGTCTGATGACGACGATTGCCCCAATGGGCCAACTGGGAAACGAAGTGACTCCGGCGGCGTCCTCCCAACGGCCCTTACCTTCCGGGTATCCCGATGGAAGGGATGACAGGCAATTCAGCAGCTTGCCGAGCACGCAAGGAAATAGGACATGACGATCGTCAGTGCGGCAACGAAAACAGCGATAACGGCACCCCACAGCTTACCTGTCCATGCCCACCAAGCAGCCGGGGCGATGATTCCAGCCAGCAGAATGATTGACACACACAATTCGTTGGGCAGGCGCGAATTTGCGAGCATGATAAATGGGCCAGCGAATGGATGCGCTTCCCACGCCATTCCCAGTTCATTCGCCATCGTACTCGTGAACCACAAAATGACGATGACGGCGACAACAGTCGCCCGCCACGTTCGTGATTCTCTCGTAGAACTCATGTCATTTCGCATTCGTTCAATTGCGATCCATAGTTCCCGGCAAGGTCGCGTGGGGCACGTTCCGCAGTCGGCACTTTACGCCGGTCCACCCAATTCCCGGACGAGCATTCGCAGGAACGGTTCGACGTCGGTCACCAGTCCCACCGTCTGAAAGGTGCCCCGGTCAGCCAGCTTGGTGACGGACGCCGGGTTGATGTCGACGCACACTGTCTTCACCGCGGCGGGGAGCAGGTTGCCCACGGCGATGCTGTGCAGAGTCGTGGCGATCATCAGGCAGAACGTGACGCCCGGAACAAGCTCGCGCATCTTCGTTTGAGCCACGAGGGAATCGGTGATCACATCCGGCAAGGGACCGTCATCGCGAATGCTGCCCGCCAGCACGAACGGGATGTTGTGGCGGATGCATTCGTACATGATCCCATCCGCCAGCAGTCCCTGTTCGACCGCCTGCCGGATTCCCCCGAGGCGGCGGATTCGGTTGATCGTCCTCAGATGATGTTCGTGCCCCTCTTCGGTCGATCCACCGTGCTCCATCGAAATCCCGAGACTTGTTCCGAAGAACGACTGTTCAATGTCATGCGTTGCCAGAGCGTTCCCGGCAAACAGGACGTTGACGTAGCCCTCGCGAATCAGCCAGCTCAGCAACTGGCGGCTGCCGGTGTGGACCACGGCGGGCCCCGCCACGACTAGGATCTTGCCGGTCCCGCGCGCCGCACGGCGCATCTGTTCGGCGATCTCCCGCACGGTGACGTTCTTGGGCTTCTCACTGGATACCGTGCTGTTCATGAATCCGAACGAGTGCCGGTGTTCGGTGTCGCGGCCGACGGGAAAGACCCGCGATCCCAAACGACCGATCACGATCATGTCACCCCGCTTGACGTCGGCCATGGGCACGCAGCGAGCCCGGTGAGTCGCCCGGTCGACGGCGATCCCGCAGTCCATTTCCTGCCGTTCCACGGGAATCCACGAGTTCCCCAGCCGAACCTCCGTCGGCTCATTGGTCGTGGCATAGAACCCTTCGGGAAAAGCTCCCTCCATGTCCGCGGGTTCCAGCCGGCAGTCATGGTGCTGGACGGGAACGGCACCATGCTGACCGATGGCGGTCAGGATCTTTTCCAAACACGGCAACGTCGGCGCGGTCACAGTCAGGCGAATGTAACTCGGATCGTTGCGGTTGTGGCCGATGCGAATGTCGTGGCTCTGATACTCCCCCCCCAAGCCGGTGATTTCATCCAGAACTTTCGGCAGCAGCAGACTGTCGATGATATGCCCGGACAGTTCCACATCCTCGCAGAATGTGGGAAGCGGCGTGCCGGGTTGCGATGGGGCATTCGAGTTCATGAGTCACCTCGCATGGCGATAAGGCGAGCGGCAAGAAAAGATTTACCTGTAGGATGGACGCCTCGTCCGTCCAAGCCGCCACTGGTTGTGACGGACGGACGAGGCGTCCATCCTACGACTGAGTATGCCAACACATGCCGCTCGCCTAACTTCGCGACCGCTGCCATCATTGCAGCGCGACCGGGGAATGCAACTGGTCGCGGCGGGTCGCGCCCGCAATCACGTGCTCGTGCGAATCTCGTCGGGGGCCGCTAGGATGCCCTGACGGTTGCCTGAATCGTTTTTGAACAGCCCCCAATGGAAGCGACGATGGGAGACAAGACAAGTCGCGCGAAAGTTTCAGTCGCCCTCGTCGGGGTCGGTCCGATTTGGGAACGGCATTACCGCGCGGCGATCGAGCGTCTGTCTTCGAAACTGTCCGTGCGGGCCGTCTGCGACAGCGTTCAGGTGCGGGCCGCCGCGGTTGCGGACGAGTTCGAAGCAACTCCCGTTTCCAGTCCGTGGCTGCTGACCCAGCGCCAAGATTGTCATGCCTGGCTGATTCTCGACCCGGGCTGGTTCGATACCTACCCGGCGGAACTCGCCGTCCGCAGCGGACATCCCGCGTTGTTCGCGAACACATTTTCGTCGTCCCTTCCAAGGCTGGTTCCGATCCTGCAACGCTCGTTGGAAACCGGCGACACTTTGATGCCCGAGTTCCCCCAGCGGTTCACTCCGGCGACCAATCGGCTGCGAGAATTGATGGCGACGAAACTGGGTTCCGTCCGGCGGATCGAAGTCTCCGTGCCGCTCGCCGCGACTGATTCCGCCGCGGTCGCTCACTGGCTGCACCACGAGCAAGCCGATGTCATCGGCCTGCTCGACTGGTGTGCGTGGCTCATCGGTGACACGAGTCCGGCCGTGACGTTTCACGCCACCACGACCGACGCGCGATTCGACCTCAACTATCCGTCGGTGGCGGTCCGTCCCGAGGGAGCCCGCGTGACGATCCGGATGTGTGTCGGCGGCGGCGCCATCCGTCATCACATCGAATGTGATCGCGGCACCGCAACGATCGACAGCCCGACACACATTTCATGGCAAACGAATGAAGAACGCGCCGAGGAAACGCTCAGCCACGAGCGATCGCCGCACGAAATCATCCTCGATCAATTCTGCCGCCGAGCCTTCGGGGGTCTCGTCCCGGTCCCGGCGGTCCACAACGCGCTGCAAGCCATCGCCACAGCGCAACTCGCGCTGAAACGGGTCCGGGAGTTCGATCCCACTCTCGTCGAACACGCGCGAGAATAGACTCGCGGTTCGTCCCGTCGGCGGAGCGACGGGACTACGGTAGCCCAGTCGCTCCACCGACGGGGATTGCGGCTGATGCCGTTCGCACGCTCCGAACGATTCATTTCCCCAGTCGGTCCAGCACATTCTTCGTGAT